>NZ_CP010049.1:0-154788 GCF_000973545.1 Blochmannia endosymbiont of Camponotus (Colobopsis) obliquus
ATGTTGTACCCCGATGTTTTTGATGTTATTGTTGTAGGCGGAGGACACGCAGGGACAGAAGCGGCATTAGCATCAGCAAGAATGGGATGTAATACTTTATTACTAACCCATAATATTGATACATTAGGCCAAATGTCTTGTAATCCAGCCATAGGAGGTATTGGTAAGGGTCATCTGGTTAAAGAAATTGATGCTATGGGTGGTATTATGGCAAAAGCAATTGATTGTTCTGGTATTCAGTTTAGAATATTAAATGCAAGCAAAGGTGTTGCTGTAAGGTCTACTCGTGCTCAAGCAGATAAAATTCTATATAAACAGATGATTAGGCATGCTCTTGAAAACCAAAACAATTTGCTAATTATGCAACAATCGATAGGAGATATAATCATAAAACAAGAACAAGCAGTCGGAGTAATCGATTCTAAATTTGGTATTAAGTTCTGTGCTAGGGCAATAGTACTCACAATGGGGACTTTCCTTAATGGGAAGATTTATATAGGTAAAAACAAATATAATGGAGGAAGGCTTGGTGATGCTTCTTCTATACGTTTATCTAAAAAATTACAAGAAATTATGTTTTGTGTAAATCGACTGAAAACAGGAACTTCTCCGCGATTAGATTCTCGTAGTATTAATTTTTATAATTTAGAACGTCAAGATAGTGATCAACCGTTACCCGTTTTTTCTTTTTTGGGATCAACACATCAACATCCGAAACAAATTCCATGTTTTATTACATATACTAACAATCAAACTCATGAAATTGTCAAAAAAAACATTCATCAATGTCCTATGTATTCAGGTATAATTAAAAGTAATGGACCTCGTTATTGCCCATCAATAGAAGATAAGGTAATAAGATATCCTGATCGTAGTTCTCATCACGTTTTTTTAGAACCAGAAGGGTTAAATACAAACGAGGTATATTTGAATGGACTTTCTACTAGTTTGCCACTTGAATTGCAAATAAATGTTGTAAAATCGATTAAAGGTTTACGTAATGCACATATTGTACGTCCAGGTTATGCTATTGAGTATGATTTTTTTAACCCTTGTAATTTACAAAAAACGTTGGAAAATAAATATATCAGGGGGTTATTTTTTGCTGGACAAATTAATGGAACTACTGGATATGAAGAAGCCGCTGCTCAAGGTTTAGTTGCTGGAATAAATGCTGCGTTGTTATCTCGAGACAAAAATGGTTGGGTGCCTAGACGAGATCAAGGATATATTGGGGTGCTTATTGATGATTTATGTACTCGCGGTACAAAAGAGCCTTATCGTATGTTTACTGCACGAGCTGAGTACCGTTTGTTATTGCGTGAAGATAATGCTGATCTTCGATTAACTCCAATCGCTAAAAAATTAGGTTTGATAAGTGATATGAGATGGAAATATTTTTGTTCTAAATGTGAACAAATTGAAAAAGAACGTCAACGATTAAAAAATACTTGGATTAAACCAAATAACGAAAATATCACTAATTTAAATAAATTACTTACAACACCGTTAACTCATGAAATCAATGGTGAAGAATTATTGCGTAGACCAGAAATGAATTATTCAAAATTAACTCAACTGAATGAATTTTCTCCTACTGTGTTAAAATTGAATATGCAAATTTTAGAACAAATTGAAACTCAAATTAAATACGAGGGTTATATTAATCGCCAGCAAAAAGAGATTACGCGTCAAATTCGCAATGAAAATATATTATTACCAAATAATTTTGATTACAATTCCATTGCCGGTTTATCTAAAGAGGTGATAGATACACTTAATAACTATAAACCTCATTCTATTGGTCAAGCTGCTAGAATTTCAGGAATAACTCCGGCTGCTATTTCTGTTTTGTTAATTTGGTTAAAGAAAACAAACATGCTTGCTTATTGGTGAATCTCCCTGCATAATAGTTTGACAATAACAAACATACACAAATAAAAGAATTTACATAGAGCATTGAAATGATTGTCATTACTTACAAGAACACTTTAAATTTAAAATACAGCTTGTGTTCGTTCATTTCTTATATTAATTGCGCTAATGATGTCATATCCGCCACACTTAAAACAATATTTTGTACAATGTTAAGTTCAATGTTATTTGTTATTTAGCACAATGACTAGCTTTATGACCTTCTAATTTTGTTTAATAACGTTCAGCGTTTTGGTTTTAGAATTGTACTCGGTTATTTTATTTTGTCACAGTATGTACATATATGTTTTTAATTATTTGTTATCGCAACCAAAAGATTGTCAAGAAATAAGTAGTTTTATTTATAGGTAAGAATATGTTTACGGTTGGAAGATATATTAGCCATCATTTAAAAAATTTTCAGTTAGATTTATGCGGTTTTCATATTATACACACAGATCCTGTAAGACCTTATTGGGTATTAAATATAGATTCAATATTTTTTTCTTTGTTATTAGGTGGTGTTTTTCTGTTAATTTTTTCTTATGTAGGTAAATATGCTACAGATGGTGTTCCTAATAAATTACAAGCATTAATTGAGTTAGTAATAGATTTTGTTGATAATAATGTTAAAGAAATATTTGGCAGCATTACTCATACGCATAAATTTCTTACTCCATTGTCAATAACAATTTTTATATGGATATTATTCATGAATATGATGGATTTGTTGCCTATTGATTTATTGCCTGTAATGGCGCAAAAAATCTTTGGAATATCATTATTACGAACAGTACCATCAACTGATGTTAATGTTACTTTTGGAATGTCGTTAGTCGTTTTATTCTTAATTTTGTACTATAGTATTATGATGAAAGGGTTTAGGGGTTTTTTAAAAGAACTCGTTTTTTATCCCTTTAATCACCCAATTTTTATTCCTATAAATTTTGTATTAGAAATCATAAATTTATTATCTAAACCATTATCTTTAGCTCTTAGATTGTTTGGAAATATGTATGCAGGAGAGTTAATTTTTATTTTAATAGCCAGTTTATTACCATGGTGGGCTCAGTGGATTTTAAGTGTTCCTTGGGCTATTTTTCATATTTTAGTTATTTTTCTACAATCTTTTATTTTTATGGTGTTAACTATTATTTACTTATCAATAGCATGTAGAAAAGATTAAAATGCGATAAGTAAACGTCATTACTTTAATTCAGAAAAAACTTTTTGGAGATAATTTATGGAAGGTTTGAATATAGATTTATTATACATATCCGCTGCAATAATGATGGGTTTAGCGGCAATCGGAGCTGCAATTGGTATTGGAATTTTAGGTGGAAAATTTTTAGAATGTGCTGCTCGACAACCTGATTTAATAGATTTGTTACGTACTCAATTTTTTATTGTGATGGGTTTAGTTGATGCAATACCCATGATTACTGTTGGTTTGGGTTTATATGTAATGTTTGCCATAACGTAATATTAATACATTTATTTTTTTTGTAATTAATGATTATTGATTAACGTCACGTGTGTTGCATACTGTAATAAAAATTCTTACATTGACCTGAGGAGTCATCATATTATGAATTTAAATTTAACTATTTTAGGTCAAATAATTTCTTTTGTCTTATTTGTTGGTTTTTGTATAAAATATGTATGGCCGCCATTAATTAACATTATTGAACAACGTCAAAAGAAAATTGCTGATGATTTAGCTTATGCTGAAAATATTAAGAAAAAATCTGATAGAACAGAAAAAAAAGCTAATAAGTATTTACAACAAGCTCAAATTCAAGCAAAAAATATAATAAACCAGGCAAATAAATATAAAATGACATTGTTAAATGAAGCTAAAAAAGAGGCGCAATATGAACGCACCAAAATTTTATCACAAGCAACAAAAGAAATCCAATTAGAACGTAGTCGCGTTTATGAGGAAATTCATCATCAATTCGCTTCATTAATTGTTACTAGTACTGAAAAAATTATTCAACGTTCCATGAATAAAGATATTGATGTTGATATAATAAATTCTGTCATAAATTCGTTATAAATTTTTTTTATTTTATTTTTGAGTACAAAACAATGCATGTTGTTAATATATCTACCATAGCACGTCCTTATGCTAAAGCTGCATTTGATTTCGCTGTTAAACAAAAAAGAATAACGCAATGGCGATCTATGTTGACTGTCGCGGCAAAAATAAGCCAAGATAAACAAATAATCAAATTATTATCTAGTCATATTGGTACATATCAACTATCTAACTTATTTATCACTATTTGCGGAAATCAATTAGATTGTTATTGTCAAAATTTTATTAAAATTATGGCAAAATATTCCAGACTACCTATTTTGCCCAATGTCTTGCAACAATTTATTTATTTTTGTGATGTACAAAAAAATATCGTAAAAATTAAAATAACATCTGCTTGCCCCTTGAATAAGGATCAGTTAACAAAAATAACTAATATTATGGAAAAAAAATTATCAAAAACAGTTCAGTTAATGTGTAAAATTGATAAAGCGATTATTGCTGGCATTATGATCAATATAGGCAATACTGTAATAGATGGTAGTATATTAAATCGTCTTGAACATCTTAAAAAGTCTTTATGATTTATGAGGACACTAAAATATGGAGCTTAATTCTACTGAAATCAGTAAATTAATTAGCAAAAGAATTGCTAATTTTGATGTTGTAAGTGAAACTAGAAATGAAGGAGAAATTATCTCTGTTCATGATGGAATAATTTATATTTATGGATTAGATGATGCTATGCAGGGAGAAATGATAGAATTACCGGATAAACAATTTGCTATTGTATTTAATTTGGAACGTGATTCTGTAGGTGCTGTAGTTATGGGATCATATGTTAATTTAATGGAAGGTATGAAAGTAAAATGTACAGGTAAAGTTTTTTCTGTTCCGGTTGGTTATAAATTGTTGGGTCGTGTTATTAATGCGTTGGGAGTGCCTATCGATGGCAAAGGTCCATTACAATATGATTATTTATCTTGTGTTGAAAAAATTGCTCCAAATGTTATAGAACGGCAATCTGTATCTGAACCAGTTCAAACTGGTTATAAATCTGTTGATGCCATGATTCCTATTGGTCGTGGACAACGTGAATTAATCATTGGTGATCGTCAAACAGGCAAAACTGCTTTAGCTATAGATACTATACTTAATCAGCGTAATAGTGATATTAAATGTATTTATGTTGCTATTGGTCAAAAATTGTCTACTATAACTAATGTAGTGAATAAGTTACAAGAACTAGACGCATTATCAAATACCATTATAGTAGTAGCTTCCGCAGCTGAGTCAGCAGTCTTGCAATATTTATCCCCATATGTTGGATGTTCCATGGGTGAATATTTTAGAGATCGTGGCGAAGATGCATTAATTGTCTACGATGATCTTTCTAAACATGCTATAGCATATCGTCAAATATCTTTATTGCTCAAACGTCCTCCGGGACGTGAAGCTTATCCTGGCGATATTTTTTATTTACATTCTCGTTTGTTAGAAAGAGCTTCTAAGGTTAATTCTTGTTTTGTTGAACGTTGTAGTAATGGTAAAATTAAAAATAAAAGTGGTTCCTTAACAGCATTGCCTATTATTGAGACTCAAGCTGGTGATGTTTCTGCTTTTATTCCCACAAATGTTATATCTATTACTGATGGACAAATTTTTTTAGAATCTAATTTATTTAATGTTGGTATTCGACCAGCAATTAATCCAGGTATATCAGTCTCTAGAGTAGGTGGAGCTGCACAAACTGATATTATAAAAAAGTTATCTGGAGGCGTTCGTACTGCTTTAGCCCAATATAGGGAATTAGCAGGATTTTCTCAGCTTGCTTCTGAATTGGATGCAGCTACATTTAAACAATTACAACATGGTCAAAAAGTGATTGAGTTATTGAAACAAAAACAATATATGCCTGTTTCTGTTTCTCAACAAGCTTTGTTATTATTTGCAATAACACACGGTTACCTAGATGATGTCGATTTAAATAAAGTTAATGATTTTGAAAATGCATTAATAACATATGCAATGCATGAGCAATCAAAATTAATGCAAGATATTGATTCAACAGGTGTTTATGATGAACTTTTAGCAAATAACTTACATAATATTCTTAACAATTTTAAAACTATCCAATGGTTTTAAAAATTAATAGTTGTTGTATTAAACTTATGTAAATATATCATGTTTTATAATAAAAATGGAGATGATAATAAGACATGTTAGGTACGAAAGAAATTCGTAATAAAATAGATAGCATTCAAAAAATACAAAAAATTGCCAAAGCAATGGAAATGGTTTCTGCTTCAAAGATGCGTAAAGTACATCAAATTATGTCGGATAGCAATCCATATGTTAATATAATGCAAAAAGTTATAGGTCATATTTTATCAGGAAACTTAGAGTATAAACATCCTTTTGCTATTTCACGAGATATTAAACGCGTTGGTTATTTAGTTATTTCTACTGATCGCGGTTTAGTTGGTAGTTTAAACGCTAATTTGTTTAAAATATTGTTAGCGGATATAAAAAAAAGACATGTCAAAAAAATAGATATTAACTGTGTGTTAATTGGTAAGCAAGCAGTCTCGTTTTTAAGATTTTTAAATGATAAAATAGTTGCTAAAGTTATTGGTATAGGAGATCGTCCCACATTATCTGTATTAATTGGTGCAATAAAAATTATTCTACAATTATATGAAGAATGTTATCTCGATAGATTATTTGTGGTATATAATAAGTTTATTAATATTTTGTTTCAACAGCCAAAAATATTACAGCTTTTACCTATATGTTCATTAAATAATGTTGTTTGTAAAAGTAAGAAATGGGATTATATATATGAACCAGATGCAAAAAATTTGTTAGATATTTTATTACAACGTTATATTGAATCTCAAGTATATCAAAAAGTAGTTGAAAATTTAGTGAGTGAACAAGCAGCGCGTATGATGGCCATGAAAGGAGCTTCGGATAATGGTAATGCTTTAATTAAAGATTTAAAATTAATTTATAACAAGGCAAGGCAAAGTAATATTACTCAAGAACTAGCGGAAATTATCTCGAGTAGAATTATATTTTGATTCGTAAAATTATTTATAAGGATTAATTTCAAGTAATGACTACAGGTAAAATTATTCAAATAATTGGTGCGGTTATAGATGTATTGTTTTCTCAAGATTCGATACCTAAAATATATCATGCTCTTGAAGTAGATATTAATGATAAAAAATTAATATTGGAAGTAGAACAACAATTAGGAGGCGGGGTTGTACGTTGTATCGCTATGGGTAGTTCAATTGGACTACGTCGTGGATTGAAAGTGTATGATTTAAAACGTTCTATAGAAGTACCTGTGGGTAAAGCTACTTTAGGTCGTATTATGAATGTGTTGGGTGAACCAATAGATATGAAGGGTAAGATAGGAGAAGATGAAAGGTGGTCTATTCATCGTTCTGCTCCAAGTTATGAAGATTTATCTGTTTCTCACGATCTTCTTGTTACTGGAGTTAAGGTGATTGATTTAATATGTCCTTTTGTTAAAGGAGGGAAAATTGGTTTATTTGGCGGGGCAGGTGTTGGTAAAACTGTAAATATGATGGAACTTATTCGTAATATTGCAGTTGAACATTTTGGCTATTCAGTATTTGTAGGTGTTGGTGAACGAACACGAGAAGGCAATGATTTTTATTATGAAATGATTAATTCTAAAGTAGTTGATAAAGTGTCATTAGTATATGGTCAAATGAATGAACCCCCGGGTAATAGATTTAGAGTAGCATTAACTGGTTTAACATTAGCAGAAAAGTTTCGCGATGAAGGACGTGATGTATTGTTATTTATTGATAATATTTATCGTTATACCTTAGCTGGTACGGAAGTATCTGCTTTATTAGGAAGAATACCCTCCGCGGTAGGTTATCAATCGACATTAGCAGAAGAAATAGGTGCATTACAAGAGAGAATTGTTTCTACTAAAAATGGTTCAATTACTTCTATACAAGCTGTATATGTTCCTGCAGATGATTTAACAGATCCATCACCTGCTACTATTTTTGCTCATCTAGATGCAACAATTGTTTTAAGTAGACAAATTGCTTCTCTTGGCATTTATCCAGCGATAGATCCATTAGGTTCTACTAGTTATCAATTGAATCCTTTAATAGTTGGTCAAGAACATTATGATGTTGCTCGTGGTGTACAATCTATTTTACAACGTTACCAAGAATTAAAAGATATAATTGCTATTCTTGGTATAGATGAATTATCTGAAGAAGATAAATTAATTGTTTTTAGATCACGTAAAATTCAAAGATTTTTGTCACAACCTTTTTTTGTTGCTGAAATTTTTACAGGTTTTGTGGGTAAATATGTCGCACTACAAGACACTATTCGTGGTTTTAAAGGAATCATTGAGGGTAAATACGACGACTTGCCTGAACAAGCATTTTATATGATAGGTTCTATAGAAGATGCGATTGAAAAAAGTAAAAAATTATAAAATTTAACAATGGAATTATGTATATAATTAAAAATTAATGAGCATGTATAAGTATGTTTAAAAAAAATACTTTTTGTTTAGAAGTTGTTAGTGTAGAAAAACACATTTTTTCTGGTATAGTAAATAAAATTAAAATAACTGGTATTGAAGGTGAAATGGGTATTTTACCAGGACACGCTCCATTGCTTACTTCTATAAAACCGGGCATGGTGTGTATATCACAAGAATTAAATGATACTTTATTATATATATATTTATCAGGGGGCATGCTTGAAGTACAACCTGATGCTGTTACTGTGCTAGCTGATACAGCTATTCGTGGTGAAGAATTAGATGAAAAAAGAGTGATGGAATCAAAACGTATGATTGAAGAACAAATTGATCATTGTTATGATGACGTAAATTTTATTAAGATTTCTGTTGAATTATCAAAAATCATTGCTCAACTTAAAGTTATTGAGTTAACAAAAAGTGGTTTGATTAAGTAGATTTGAGAGATAGGTTGTTTTATTGATAAAATATAATTGTTATAGATTTTAAAAAACAAAAAAAATCATATTTTTATGTTTAATGAAAAATTGAATGTTATTATTCTGGCAGCTGGTAAAGGAAGCAGGATGTGTTCTGCTGTGCCTAAAATAATGCATTATATTGGTGGTAAACCAATGATAGCTCACCTGCTTGATACTGTTATACAATTAAAAGTTAAACAAATTTATGTTGTATACAGTTCAATTCATGGATCTTTTGTAGATAAGTATAATACCCAATCTATTAATTGGATTGTGCAATCTAATCCTTTTGGTACTGGGCATGCAGTACAACAAGTATTACCTTTACTATCAGATGATCAAGATAATATAATGATATTATATGCTGATGTCCCTTTTATAAAGGTTAAAACTTTGAAAAAGTTATTATCTATTAAATTTGATAAAAAAAATGCTATCGGTTTATTAACAGCAACACTAAGCAATCCAGAAGGATATGGGCGTATTATTCGTGATCATTATGGAAAAGTGATTAAAATTATAGAAGATACAGATATAAATCAACAACAAAATGTAATTAATGAAATTAATACTGGTGTTTTAGTGACTAGTGTACATTATTTAAAACGTTGGTTGAGTAAAATAACTAATAATAATTTACAATGCGAGTACTATTTGACAGATATTATTAATATTGCTTGGAAAGAAGGTTATATAACTAATACCGTTGAGCCGGATAGTATTAATGAAATACAAGGGATTAATAACAAATTACAGCTTGCTCAAATAGAAAGGTTATATCAGAAACGTCAAACAAAAAAACTTTCTTTGGCTGGTGTTATGTTTGCCGATATTAATAGGTTTAACTTACGAGGAGATTTATTGCATGGTCAAGATGTGTATATTGATACTAACGTAATTGTTGAAGGTAAAGTATTACTTGGTAATAGAGTAGTAATTAGTACTGGATGTATTTTAAAAGATTCAGTAATTGGTGACGATGTTAAAATTTTACCTTATACCATAATAGAAGATACAAAAATAGATATGAATAGTGTTATCGGTCCTTTTGCCAGATTAAGATCTGGTAATGCATTAGAAAAATTTTCTCAAGTAGGTAACTTTGTTGAAATAAAAAATACTCATTTTGGTCAAGGTTCTAAAGTTAATCATCTTAGTTATATAGGTGATTCTGATATTGGTGTAACAGTAAATATAGGAGCTGGAACTATTACTTGTAATTATGATGGCATGTCTAAACACAGAACAAAAATTGGTGATAATGTTTTTGTCGGATCTGATACTCAGTTAGTGGCACCTGTTATTATTGGTAAAAATGCTACTATTGGCGCTGGTACTACAGTAACACAAGATGTATGTGAAGGAGAAACTGTTATTAGTAGAGTACGACAATTTGTTATTAAGAATAAGAATAAATAAAATAAAAAAGCTAATGTAATAAAAAACATAAACCATTATATTTCTATATTTTGGTTTATGAATTAAAATAGATAGGTTATTTTCCTATGCAAAAAGTAGAAAAAATTTCATTTAATAAATTGTCAGAAGAATTGTGTTGACCGGTGATTTTTTCTAGTTCTTTGTGCGCTAGCTGTATTTCTTCTGCTAGTAATTCAAATGTCGTAGTATGGTGTTTAAGATGTTTTTCGGCTTGATAAAGGTATTTTAGTGCTTTATTTAGTAAATCCAGATGCCTTCTTCTAGCTAAAAAATTGCTTTCGTAACTATTACTACCAGAATTATAGCAGTGCACGCTGTTCTTTAAATGTTTTTTTAATAAATTTATTCCATTTGTGTATTTAATAGATAAATTTATAACAGAAAAATTCTTTTTTTGAATAATTTGTGTTTTTTCTTCAGTTAAATCTATTTTATTTCTTATAATTGTAATTATTTGATTATGTTGTGATATCAAATGTTTGCTAAAATTTGACCAAATTATTTGTGTTTTGTTTAATGATATCTTGCTAGCATCGATCATATACAAAATATGATCTGCATTTTTAATTTCATGCCAAGCACGATTAATACCTATACGTTCAATTTCATTGTTAGTATCACGAATACCAGCAGTATCTATAATATGGAAAGGTATTCCATCTAAGTAAATATGTTCATGTAGTATATCACGTGTAGTACCTGGTATATTTGTTATTATAGCTTTTTCACATTCGGATAATAAATTCAATAAACTAGATTTTCCTGCATTTGGTTCTCCGCTGATTACTATTTTTAATCCATCTTTTAATATATATCCCATATTTGCTTTTTTATTTGTTTTTTTGATTTTTTTTATAATATTATGTAATTTATTTTTTATTTCATCATATGATAGTAAATTAATGTTTTCTTCAGGAAAATTTATGTCAGTTTCAATTATAATTCTTAATTGATTTAGTTCATTTATTATTTCATTGATGTATTTAGAGAATATTCCTTGTAAAGAATTAGATGCAGATTTGGCAGCAAGATATGAATCAGCATTGATCAAATCAGCGATAGATTCCGCTTGAATCAGATCCATTTTATTGTTAAGAAATGCTCTTCTAGAAAATTCTCCTGGATGTGCTATTCTTATTTTTGATGTTATTGTTAGAATATTTTGTAGTAATATATCTAAAATTACTGTTCCTCCATGGCCATGAATTTCTAAAATATGTTCACCTGTAAAAGAGTTAGGAGCAGGAAAAAATAAGACTATAACTCGATCTAAAATATTATGATGATTATCATAGAATGGTAAAAGTTCAGCTTGTCGCGGTTGTGGTATTTTTTTAAAAATAGTAAGAGCAATTTTTTCGGATAATGTTCCGGATATTTTAATAATACCTATGCTCCCGCGTCCCGGTGGAGTAGCGATGGCTACTATAGTATCTGTATTTTGCATATTTATTAGTTCTTTTTCTTGGTCATATTAATTAATTTTTATATCATTATATGTGAACATATATACATGTTAATTATTTTTTTTAAATTCATTATAAATAATTTTTTGTTGAATAATAGTAATGAGATTACTGATAACATAATATAATACTAATCCGGATGGAAACCAAAGAAAAAATATAGTGAATATTATTAATATAATATTCATTATTTTTTGTTGTATTGGGTCTGTAATAATATTATTAGGAGATGTTTTTTGGATTAAAAACATAGTTACCCCCATTATAATGGGTAAAATATAATAAGGATCTTGAGAGGATAGATCGTATATCCAAAAAATAAATTTAGCATGTCGTAATTCTATTGCTTCAGAAAGCATGTAATATAGCGCTAAAAAAATTGGCATTTGAATTAATAAAGGTAAACATCCTCCTAAAGGGTTAATTTTTTCTTTTTTATACAAAGATATCATTTCTTGGTGATAACGTTGTTTGTTATTTTTAAATTTTTTTTGTATTAATGATAGCTGGGGTTGTAATTTGCGTACTTTAGTCATTGATGTATATTGAGATTTCGTTAAAGGATACATAATTATGCGGATGATTAATGTAATTATAATAATAGCAAAACCCCAGTTATTGACGTAACTATAAATAAATTGTAAAAGTTTAAATAAAGGCAAAGAGATAAACCATAACCATCCATAATCAATAGTTAAATCTAAATGTGAAGCAATAGATGCTAAATCTTTTTGTATTTTTGGTCCAATCCATAAAATTGTTTTTAATTCTTTTTTTTGTGTTGGATATACTTCAAATGTATCTGATATAAAGTTTATTGTCGCTTGAGAATTATTTAAATAATTGGTATAGAAAGTATTATTATTATCTTGATTGGGAGGTATCCAAGCTGTAACAAAATATTGTTGTAACATTGCAATCCATCCATTTTTTTCAGATTTAATATATAAATTTTTATTTTTTATATCTTTAAAGTTATATTTTTGATATTTTTTTTTATTAGTGTAAAAAGCAGCTCCGTGATATGTTGAAAAAAAAAGATTATTGTTTGGTGTATATGTTTTAGGATAGTTAATTGATTGATTAATTCGACCCAATAAATTTATTTTTATTGTTTTATGAGAAGTATTATGTATATTATAATTAATCTGTATTGCAAAGGATCCACGATTAATTATATAAGTTTTTGTGTATTTTATCCCGTTTGGATCATTATAATATAACGGTATATGCATTTCTTGTTGGTTATTTTTTAATATGTAAGTGTTTTGATTATTAGATGTATTATAAATTATTGATGGTATTTTTTCTTCTGTATTATAAGATATGGAAGTCGTGTCTTTAATAAGAAGATTACTTTCAGCTTGGTATATATAATCTTTGGATATTTGTAATAAATGAAATGCTTTCTTTTTGTTTAATTCTTCTGAGTAAGTTAGAAGATATGCATCTTCTATATTACCACCATTTGTGTTAATTTTTAGTAATAATACGTCAGTTTTTATTGTTATTATATTATTATTCCTTGGATTTGTTGTATCAAAGGAGTAATATGGTTTTATTTGTGTATCATTTATTTCTTTTTTTATTGTTTTTTTTGTATTATTTTGATCGTTGCATCCTACATTATGTTCTGTTTGCCAAGTTTGCCAAATTATAAAAGACATAATTAATAGAGCTATGGTAAAAAAATTACGTTGGGAATCCATTTTAAATATTCTCTGGCGTTTTGTGTGATTTGTAGGAAATAAAACTTTTTTTTTGTAGATGTTTATATTTAAAGGATGACATTGTAGTATTCTTGTTAAAGTAAGCCAACAACCTTTAAATATACCAAATTTTCGTATTATTTCAATTCCATATTGAGAACATGTAGGATGAAAACGGCAGTGATGGTTTAGCAAGGGACTTATTGTATATTGATAAATACGTATTAAGATGATTAATAATTTTGAAATTATCAAAGACAAAAAAACCAACTCCACATATTTTGTAGTTCTTGCTTAAAAATATCATCTTGTATTGCAGATATGATATTTCTTTGTACTAAAATTATAAAATCCATATTTGGTAGTATGTGTTGGTATATGCGAAACTTTTCTCTAATTAATCTTTTTATATAATTACGTTTGTAAGCTTTTTTAACATTTTTTTTTGCTATTATCAAGCCAATTCTTGGATGTTGTAATTCATTTTTACGACTAAAAATAATTATGTTTGGTGTTTTGATTTTAAATGGTTTTTTAAATACAGAAATAAAATCGTGGGAATTTAATAATCGTAAATTTTTAGAAAAAAACAGTCTTTTCATGTAAAGTACAACAGCTATTATCCTACTTATAATAAGGTTTAGGGTTCACAAACATATATTTTAGATCTTAACAACAAACAGTAATTCTAGAACGACCTTTAGCACGACGTCGTAGTAAAATTTGTCGTCCATTTTTTGTAGCCATTCGAATACGGAAACCATGTGTTCGATTTCTTTTTAATCTAGAAGGTTGAAAAGTACGTTTCATCATTTTTACCTTGTACTAATTTTTTTAATTTAATTTTTTTATTGCTGAATTTAAATTTTTATTTCAAAGATTATAATAATCTTAATAACAGATTTTTTCTTAGTTTTTTAAAGTTAATATAAATAAAGGTACAAAAAAGTCAATTTTTTTAAAATTTCGAATACTAATATAAAGATATGTTTGTAGTATCATCGGTTTATAAAAAAATAATATTTATTAACAAAATTTGAATTTAATTAGTGTTCGTTCATTAATATTGATCATATCTATACATTTTTTATTACAAATTCGATTACATCATTAGTGCTTTTCTTAATTAATTATACATTATTACATATTTTAATAGATCTTACAAAAATAAAATGAATTATGTCGATATATTTTACAATACATTAATTGATTTTACATTATGTTTTATATTCAGGTTTGTTATACAATTCGAATTATAATTTTAATTTTTGATTATCTAGTTATTTGATAACATTCTTTGAATCTGCTTGATATTTTGTTATTACACATTTTGATTAATAATTCTTATTGAGTATAAATTAATATAATAATATGTAATTTTATTTTTGAAGTGTATTTTCCGTTTGTTTTGGAGTGTATTGTGTCGTCTTTTTTTTGGCAACAATGTCTTTCTTGATTACGAAATGAATTAACAACCATAAAATTTAGTATATGGATACGTCCGTCCTTTACAAGCTAAATTGTGTGATAATATTTTGGTAATTTATGCACCGAATTGTTTTGTATTAGATTATGTATAAGATAAATATTTAAACGGTGCTGATGGTATATTAAATGTCAATGATTTTTATGGCAGTGATATTCCATGATTACGTTTTGAAGTTAGGAATAAACATTTAAGAATGTCAATGTTACATACAACTAATGTTTTTTTTGTTTGATTTTTAAGATGATATATCTGATATATCTTCTTTTAGGACATATTTTGTACTGCTTTTTGGAATTAGGGTAATTATTCATTGTATTCAGAGTTTTTCTATCATTCTAAAATGAATTTTAAACACAATTTTGATAATTTTATTTAAGGTAAGTCAAATAAATTGTGCTAGAGTTGCAGCGTGCCAAGTAACTGATCGTCTGGATGATGTTTATAATCTATTATTTTTATATGGCGTTACAGGTCCTGGTAAAACATATTTTTTTACATGCATTAGTTAATAGAATTATAATGCAAAGAACAATATTAAAGTAATTTACATATATTGTGAACATTTTGTTCAAGATATGGTAAAAGCTTACAAAACAATACAATTGAAAATTTTGAAAATCATTATCGTTTTGCAAATATTTTACTTATTGATAATATTCAGTTTTTTGTTAATAAGTAGACATCTTAAGAAGAATTTTTTCATGCTTTTAATTCACTATTGGAAGGTAATCGACAAATTGTTTTTATTTTGATCGTTGTTTAAAAAAATAGATGGAATGAAAGATAGATTGAAATCATGTTGTGGTTGGGGATTAACTGTAGCTATTGAATCGCTAGAATTGGAGATATGTATGTGTTGTGCTATTTTAATAAATAAAGCAGAAGCACATGATATTTTTTTCTTTAAAACGTTGTGTATTTTATCGCTAAACGTTTAAGGTTTAATATCCATTAATTAGAGGGTGTGTTAAATTGTGTAATAGTTAAGTTAATTTTACTGGTTGTTCAATTATTATATTAGACTTTGTTTGTGCAGTATCGAAAGATTTGTTGATTTTACAAGAAAAGATTATTAGTATTAATCATATTCAAAAAATTGTTGCAAAGTATTATAAGATTATAGTTGTAAATATATTATCTAAATGTAGCTTATGCTCAATAGTGAGACCAAAGCGAAAAGATGATGGCTATGGCTGTATCAATCAATCAAAAAGGATGAGCGATCATAGTTTACCTGAAGTTGATTATGCTTTGGCGTAAAGGATCATATAACGTTCTTGCATGCCTATAAAAAGATCAAGAAATTATGTAAAGAAAATTGTAATATTAATAACAAGTATTTTCCAATTTAATTAAGATATTATCTTTGTAATTATTATGCATTGTATTGTTAAAAGAGAAACTTTGTTACGGTCTTTACAATATGTGATGAATGTATTAAAAGGTCGTATGGCATTTCCTGTGCTGAATAATATTTTATTAGAAATAAAAAATAGTTCCCTGTATTTAATTAGTACAGATTTAGAAATAGAAATGGTATCTGTTATTTATTTAGACAGTCCATATGAAGCTGGTGTTACTACAACATCTGGACGTAAATTATTTGATATTTGTCGTGCCTTGCCTGAACAAGTAAAGGTATATTTAAATTTGCAAGGTGATAAATTGCTTATTTGTGCTGAACGTAGTAGCTTTTTAATATCTACCATTGTGGCATCGGATTTTCCTAATTTAGAAGATTGGGATTGTAAAATAGAATGTATTGTACAAAAATCTTCATTAAAAAAATTAATTGAATCCACTTGTTTTGCTATGGCTTCTCAGGATGTTCGTTATTGTTTAAATGGTATGTTTTTTGAAATTGCTGATAAAAATATATGTGCAGTTGCTACTGATGGACATCGTTTAGCATTAAGCACTATATTAGTTGATGAGGTAATGCCATGTTTCTCGGTTATTGTTCCACGAAAAGGAGTAGTAGAAATGTTGAGAATGCTTGGTTTTGTTGAAAATCAAGTAAAGTTGCAAATTGGTAATCATAATATTTGTTTAAGTATTGAAAATTATATTTTAACTTCTAAACTCATTGATTCTTCTTATCCAGATTATCGTAGTGTCTTTCCTGATAATCCTAATAATATTTTGAAGGTTCAACGTGAAGTATTGTTACAAGCTTGTATGAGAATCGCTATTCTTTCTAATGAAAAATTTCATGGCGTTAGATTATCTTTAAGTATTAATCAATTAAAAATTACTGCTAATAATTCTGCGTATGAAGAAGCAGAAGAAATTATTGATGTAAAATATCAAAGTAAAGCAATGGAAATTGGATTTAATGTTAATTATTTACTTGATGTGCTTAGTATTATAAAAGGTCAAGATGTTATTTTTTTTATACAAGATGAATTTTCTAGCGTCAAAATTGAAGATTGTAAAAATAAATCAAATGTTTATATTATTATGCCAATAAAGTTATAATTATAGATAATTATTTTTAAAATTTGTTTTTATTAAATTTTATTTTTGTAAGGATTGCATGTAACTTAAGATAATTTAAACAAGATTTTTTTTAAATATAAAAATAATAATTAAAATGAAGCACTATTTCAAAAATAGTTTATACAATATAAGTAATTTATTAATAATTTTTTAATTGTTTGGATTAGTTTATTCTGTTTTTTTAAATATATTTTATTTTAGTGATAGTAAATTGTTATTGTACCGTAATACATGATTTATTAAGGACGCATTAGGAGATGATAGATGTCCCATTTTTATGATTCATCTAGTATTAAAGTATTAAAAGGTCTTGAAGCAGTACGTAGACGTCCCGGTATGTATATTGGTGATACGGATGATGGTACTGGTTTACACCATATGGTATTTGAAGTAGTTGATAATGCTATAGATGAAGCTATTTCTGGCTATTGTAAGAAAATTGTTGTAACTATTTATGACGATGGTTCAATTTCTGTAGAAGATGATGGCAGAGGTATTCCCACAGGACTTCATAAAGAAGAGGGAGTATCTGCAGCAGAAGTTATTATGACGGTATTGCATGCTGGAGGTAAATTTGATAATGCATCCTATAAAGTATCTGGTGGACTGCATGGAGTTGGTGTATCGGTAGTTAATGCTTTATCAAAGAAATTAAAATTGATTATTAAGCGTGATGGTAATGTTTATCAACAACTGTACTATGAAGGTGTACCAAAATCTCCTTTAAAAGTAATTGGGAAAAGTGATGTAACTGGTACGATTGTACGTTTTTGGCCTAATGATAAAATTTTTACACATAATCTTGATTTTAAATATGATATTTTGGCTACTCGTTTACGAGAATTATCATTTCTTAATTCTGGTGTTTCAATTTTTTTATATGATTGTCGTCGTTGTAATGTTAAGCAGGATTATTTTTATTATGCCGGCGGTCTTAAGGCTTTTGTAAAATATTTAAATAAAAATAAGACTCCTATTCATCCTAATATTTTTTATTTTTCTATGGAAAAACATAATGTAAATGTAGAAATTGCTTTACAATGGAATGATGGTTTTCAAGAAAATATTTATTGCTTTACCAATAATATTCCACAACGTGATGGAGGAACACATTTATCAGGATTTCGTACAGCTGTAACTCGCACAATGCATTCTTATATGGATAAAGAAGGATATAATAAAAAATCTAAAATTGTTACTATAGGTGACGATGCTAGAGAAGGGTTAATCGCGATAGTTTCTGTTAAAGTGCCGGATCCTAAGTTTTCTTCTCAAACTAAAGATAAACTAGTATCGTCAGAAGTTAAAATAATAGTAGAATCATTAATGCATGAAAAGTTGATAGAATTTTTGTTAGAAAATCCAGTAGATGCTAAGATTATAGTAAATAAGATTATTCATGCTGCTCGTGCGCGTGAAGCAGTTCGTAAAGTACGAGAAATGACTCGTCGTAAAGGTTCATTAGATTTAACAACTTTGCCCGGCAAATTAGCAGATTGTCAGGAAAGAGATCCTTTGTTAGCTGAATTATATTTGGTGGAGGGTGATTCTGCCGGGGGTTCTGCTAAACAAGGACGTAATCGTAGAAATCAAGCAGTATTGCCTTTAAAAGGTAAAATTCTTAATGTGGAGAAAGCTAGGTTTGATAAAATGATTTCTTCTCATGAGGTGGCTGCTTTAATTACTGCTCTTGGGTGTGGTATTGGTCGGGATGAATTTAATCTAAATAAATTACGTTATCATAGTATTATTGTTATGACTGATGCAGATGTTGATGGATCTCATATTCGTACTTTATTATTGACATTTTTTTATCGTCATATGCCTGAGATTATTGAACGAGGTCATATTTTTATTGCTCAACCTCCTTTATATAAGGTACAAAGAGGTAAAAAAGAAGAGTATATTAAAGATGAAAATGATATGCATCGTTATCAAATTTCAATAGCGATAGATGGCTCAATTTTACATGTTTCTTCTAGTACTAGCTCTATGTCTGGAAATAAATTAAAAGAGTTGGTTGCTGAATATTATGCAGTGCAAAATATTATCAATAGTATGGAGTATCGTTTTCCTATTTCATTATTAAAAATGTTAATGTATTATTCTGTATTAACTCAAAATGATTGGTTTAATTCAAATAAAATTTATAATTGGGCCAAATTATTAGTTGATAAATTAAATAGTAATGCGGAGATTGGTAGTAGTTATAATTTTTCATTACATAAGAATTATGAGAAAAAATTATTTGAGCCTATAGTACATATAAAAAAATATGGTATATGTATGGACTATTTGTTAAGCTTTAATTTTGTAAATAGTACGGAGTATTTTAAATTAATTTCTTTGGGTGAAAAGTTAAATCATTTATTTTCTTCTGATGTTTATGTGCAGCGTGGTAAATATTCTCATAAGGTTAGTTCTTTTGAAAAAGCTATAGAATGGTTATTAAAAGAGTCCCAGAAAGGTATGGTAATACAACGGTATAAAGGTTTAGGAGAAATGAATCCTGAACAATTATGGAGTACAACAATGAACCCTAAAAATCGTCATATGTTGTGTGTAACAATTAAAGATGCCATTGCTGCTGATCAGTTATTTACTACTTTAATGGGAGATGCTGTAGAGCCGCGTCGTATCTTCATTGAAGAAAATGCTTTAAAAGTAATTAATATAGATGTATGATTTTTTTATGTTTAATTTTTGTTTGTTTAACAAATTGATAAAAAGTGTATTTTTTGTTATAATTTTTCTTGTGTGTTATTTGTTTTTAATGATGTATATAATATTTATTAGTATAGTGTAATGTTTATTAGATAGATAATCGTTTTTAGTTTTTTTAAAGTATTTGTATGATATTATTTTGTGTATTTTTACATAAAATTATGGTGGTATATTGTTAATATGTTGTTTATTTTTGTTTGTACTTTTTTATTTTTAAGAGCTTGATAGTTATTGTATTGATACAATATATGATATTGTAGATGATTTTAGATGAGTATAATTAATTTAGTTTTGTTGTATTAAATGTTGCTTGTATTTTTATGAGATAGGTGGTTTTAATTAAAGAATATAAATAGTCAAGGCGATGTGATTAATGTATTGTTTCGTGTTATTAAAATAATGTAAAAGAAATTATTATTAATATTAATTATATGGGAGGTATAGTTATGAGAAATTTTGATTTTTCGCCATTGTATCGTTCTGTTATTGGATTTGATAGGTTAGTGCATTTGTTAGAAGCTGGTCAAGGTAATGGTGGTTATCCTGCGTATAATGTTGAATTAGTTAGTGAGCATAAATATTGTATTTCGATTGTTGTTGCTGGTTTTACGGATGGTGAGTTAGAAATCACTGCTAATGATAATATTTTGACGGTAAAAGGGGAGCATAGTAATTATTCAAGCGAAAAAAATTATTTGTATCAAGGGATAACTGATCATAATTTTGAGCGTAAATTTCAGTTAGCTGAACATATTGAGATAACAGGAGCAAATTTGGAACATGGTATATTGTATATACATTTGCAACACGTTGTTCCGGAAACTTTAAAAGCTCGGCGTATTGAAATAAAATAATTATTATTTAGGGTGATAATAAATTTTATTTAAGTAAAAGAGTAAATTTGATTCAAAAAAATATAACCGTAGCGTTAAGTAATTAAAAAACCTCGTAAAATTACATAAAGTATATTTGTTTGTTTTTTTCTTGAATAGGAGGATAATTAATTTAAAAACAAGTGTTGCTAAGGTTATATTTTTTTTGAATCAATTTTTTTGAGTGTTTTTAGTAGTTTCTTTTAAAATTAAATTATATTGTGTGCACGTAGTTCATTTTTTAGATATGCATAATAGATAGGTGCAGCTATTAAACCTTCTAGACCAAAAGTTGCTTCAAACATTAACATAGCAAGCATTAGTTCCCATGGTTGTGCTTTAATACGATTTCCGATTATTTCAGCATTCAAAAAGTATTCTAGTTTATGAATAAAAATTAAATATATTATCATAATGCCTCCGGCAGTTAATGAAATTGAAAGAGCAGAAAGTATTATTATAATATTAGAAATTAAGTTTCCAATAATTGGTAATAATCCTAAAAGAAATGTTATTATAATGAGAGTTTTTTCTAAAGGTAAATGTTTATTGAATAATGGAAATAATATTAGAATGGTGATAGCTGTAAGTAATGTATTTATTATTGATATTTGTATTTGAGCAAAAACAATGTTTCTAAAAGCGTGAGACAGGAGGTTAATACGTGTTAATAATTCTTTAGAAAAGAATGTTACATTTGTTAAAGGTTTGCTTAAAGATATAATCGCACCGATTATAATGCCAATAAATAAAGTAATTACTCCATGTAAAAAAGAATGACCCATATTACGTATTACTATTAAGTTTGATTCTATTATAGAGAATATTTGTTTTTTTAAATCTTCAGTGTTTTGTGGTAAGAATGAAAGTAAATAATCAGGAATGTCTTGTTTTATATCAGAAAAAATGCGATCTATTTCTAATGTTATATTGGTTTCTTTTTGTAGTTCTTCTGTTAAGAATCCTGTTAAATTAATTATTCCTAACGTCATAACTATAACTATAATAATAGTAATTAAAGTCACTACTATCCATCGTGCATGATTATTATTTACAAATCTTTCAAATAATGGTGTAAGTGATATTATTATTTCATATGTTAAAAATCCAGAAATAAAACAGGGAAATAAACGTAATGGTATTATCATAATGATACATAAAAATATTAGTATATATGAAATGCTTTTTAAATAAATTTCGTTTGTGGTCATGTGTTTTATATCTTTTTAAAGCTTTTTTATTTTAATTTAATATAGATTACTAATATAAAAATATTATGTTAATTTTATTTTTATATACAAAAATTTTATTTTGTAAGACATTGTTTGTTTAATTTTTTATTCATTATAAGTAGAATAGAAAATAATATTCTACTTATAATGAATAAATTTTGTAGATATAATTAAGATATACAAATTATTATTTAGTTTTTTATAAAACATTTTTATTAATTTTTTGTACTAATTATTGTTTATTGTGATTTATATTTTATAAATTTGTATAAAGTGATATTTTGGTGATAAAATCTGAATATTTTATTTATGTAGTTTATTGTGTAGAAATATTATTATTTCTGTAGTAATGTTTTGTATTATGAATCCATATTTTTATTTTGAAAAAAAATTGTTGTTTGAGTTTAAATAAAATTATATTTTAAAGATTTTAGTAATAATTATTTTATTTTGTTTTTTTGTTGATTATGAATTAAAAAATCAATTTTTGGGTATAATATGCGGAAAATTGATATCAAGACTTTACATGGATTAATATTAATATTACAAGAATATTGGTCAAATAATGGATGTGTTATTGTTCAACCACTAGATTTAGAAGTTGGTGCTGGCACATCTCATCCCATGACTTTCTTGCGAGCTATAGGCCCTGAACCCTTTTCAGCGGCTTATGTACAGTGTTCACGTAGACCGAGTGATGGGAGATATGGTAAAAATCTTAATCGGTTGCAACAGTTTTATCAATTTCAAGTTGTTGTTAAACCATCTCCTCAAAATATGCAAGAATTATATTTAAAATCTTTACAAAACATTGGATTAGATATATCAATGAATGATATTTGTTTTATTGAAGATAATTGGCAAAATCCAACTCTTGGTGCTTGGGGCCTAGGTTGGGAAGTACGATGGAATGGCATGGAAATAACTCAGTTTACTTATTTTCAACAAGTAGGTGGTTTAGAATGTCATCCAGTTACTGGTGAAATAACTTATGGGTTGGAAAGGTTATCAATGATAATTCAAGAATTAGATAACGTTTACAATATAGTCTGGGGAAATAGTGTTTTGGGGCAAATAACTTATGGAGATTTATTTTATTTGAATGAAATAGAACAATCTCTTTATAATTTTGAATATAGCGATGTAGGGTTTTTATTTGGGTTTTTTGAGAAATATGAACATGAAGCAGCAAGATTAATGGAATTAAACACGCCATTGTTAATACCAGCATATGAATATCTTTTAAAAGCGATGCATATTTTTAATTTATTAGATGCTCGTAAAGTAATTTCTAGTACAGAAAGGCAGAATTATGTTTTGCGTATTTATAGTATTACTAAAAGAATAGCAATGGCTTATTATGTTTATCGTGAATCATTAGGATTTCCAATGTGTAATAATACGTTAAAATATCAAATGTTATAATGAAACATACTTTTTTTGTAGAAATTGGTACGGAAGAATTACCTTCAAGGAGATTACAAGAATTAGCAAAATTTTTCGCTAATAATATTCATATTGAACTTAATCATGCGAATATTGTACACCAAGAAATAAAGTGGTTTGCTACATCACGTCGTTTAGCAGTAAAAGTTGTTATGTTGATAGATATACATATTTACGGATTTTTTGAAAATATTAGTTCAGGCATTATGCAGGTATTTGTTGATAATGGCTCTCCTTGGTCAGTAATTATTAATAATTGGGCTGTTACTTATAATGTAAAAGTTAAGTGTAGTAAATATATAGTTTATTCTAAAAATAAATGGTTTATGTATAGAGAACTTATGCAAGATGACACTGTTCATCATTTATTATGTAAAGTAATTAATAATGCATTGAAAAAAACATCTAATCGTATATTTATGAGATGGGGAAAAGGTGATTTTAAATTTATTCGTCCTATACATACTGTAACTGTTTTATTAAATGATCACGTTGTTTCAGGTAATATTTTTGGTATCAATATTAATCGTATTATATGTAGTCATCGTTTTATGGGGAAATCAGATATAATTTTATCTCATGCTGATGATTATCCTAGTATTTTAATGCAACAGGGTTTTGTGATATCGAATTATAATCAACGTAAAAAAATTATACAGACAGGTATTAAAGAAGTAGTTAAAAAAATTGGTGGTGTTGTTAAAATAGAAGATAGTTTTTTAGTAGAGGAATTAACTTCATTAGTTGAATGGCCTATAGTGCTTGTTGGAAGTTTTAAACCTAAGTTTCTAAAGCTTCCAAAAGAAGTATTGATTGATGTTATAGAATATAATCAAAAACATTTTGTAGTTACTAATGAAAATAAAGAATTATTACCATATTTTATATTTGTTATAAATGTAAAGTCAACCAATAGGGAAGCAATTATAAATGGACATGAAACAGTCATCTATTCTAAATTAACGGATGCTAGTTATTTTTTTAATATTGACAGTATTGTACGATTAGAAAGTTATTTACCGCATTTAAATAATATCCTATTTCATAGGAAGATTGGCACTTTGTTAGATAAAACAAAAAGAATAGAAAAACTATCTGCTTGGATAGCTATTCAACTTAATGCAGATGTAAGTCAAGCAGTAAGAGCGGCTAAGTTAGCAAAGTGTGATTTATTAAGCAATATGGTAATTGAGTTTCCTAGAACTCAAGGTGCTATTGGTATGCATTATGCGCGTAGAGATGGTGAATCGGAAGTGGTTTCATTAGCTCAAAAAGAATATTATTATCCGCGATTTTCTGGAGATATTTTGCCTAATACACAAATTTCTTGTATTTTAGCTATCGCTGATAGGATTGATACTATATCAGGTATTTTTAGTATTAAAGAATATCCTAAAGGTAATGGAGATCCCTTTGCGCTACGTAGAGCTGCTATTGGTATATTACGTATCATTATAGAGAAAAGAATATTTTTAAATTTATCTTTTTTAGTTAAACAATCAGTAGATCTTTATAATAATAATTTATCCAATAAATATTTGGTTGATAAGATAATTGATTTTTTACAAGGACGTTTATGTATTTATTATCAAAATAGGGGATATAGGAATGATGTTATTAGAGTTATTTTAAAAAATAGTTTAGTTAATTTAATAGATTTTGAAAAAAGATTAAATGTATTACATAATTTTTGTCGAACAGAAGGTTTTTTTTTATTAAAAGTTCTTACTAAAAGAGTATTTAATATTATTATAAAAGATGATATGATATCTAATGATAGGCCTCAAGTTTTTCTTTTAAGAAATATTGAAGAATTTAATTTGTTTGTTAAGTTATTTGAATTAGATATTTTATTAAGTGATATGCTTAAAAAGCATTGTTATTTGGAAATTTTAATAGAATTATTAAAATTAAGTAAGTTAATTAATGTTTTTTTTGACCATGTGATGATTATGGTACAAAATGATGAATTACGAATTAATAGATTATCTTTATTAAGCAAAGCATATAGATTGTTAACGATATTAATTGATTTTTCATTATTAAAATGATAAAGCAATATTGTAGCTAATTAGTTATGAATTATGGTAAGAAGATTATAGCTGTATAAATGGCGTTTTAATTAATTAAAACGCCATTTATACAGCTATAATCTTCTTACCATAAAGTATTGTTTGATTAACAATATCTAAAATTAAATCGTAATACTATGGTTGAAACGTAGCTCGGCCTCATCCCAATTTAGAATATTCCAAAAAGCTTTAACATAATCTAAACGACGATTTTGATATTTAAGATAATATGCGTGTTCCCAAACATCTAATCCTATTATAGGATAACCACTATTGTTAAAGCCAATAATCTCTTTTTCCATTAAAGGATTATCTTGATTTCCAGTAGAAGTTATCAGTAATTCGTTATTACTATTTTTTATTAACCAAATCCAACCAGATCCGAATCTATTTATAGCGTGTTTTTCGAATTCCATTTTAAATATTTCTATATTATTAAATTTTTTTTCTATAGCTTTTTTTAAGTTACCATGTAATATTGTTTGTTTTTTTAAAAACGACCAAAACAACGTATGATTAATATGCCCCCCGGCATTATTTCTAAGTAATGTTTTTTTGTCTTCAGGTAGTGAATTAATTTTTTTTATTAGTTCTTCAATTGTTAAATTCGTAAAAGAGGGTAATTCTACAAGGGTTTCGTTAGTTTTATTAATGTATGTTTGATGGTGTTTTGTATGATGAAGTTCCATGGTCTTTCGATCAATAAAAGGTTCCATAGCATCGTAACTGTAAGGTAGTAATGGTAATATAAAATGCATATTTAGTTCTCCATTTTTTATTTATTTTGTTATTTGATTGTAAAAGTTTTATTTTAGTATTTTTTTATTTGATTTATTATTTTAGTATTATTTATTGTAAAGTATTTTCAGTTAAGAGTGTAGATCGTTAAAATAGTTTTATTTTTTTTGGAACATATAAACATCAATCACTATGTTAGTTTATATTTAATTTGCTATAATATCAATAGATATTATAGCAAATATTTATTATAATATAATTTAAAATTTGCTATTTTGTCTATAATTAGAATAATGTGAAATATATAAATGTTTATTTAAAATTTTTAACAGTCATTTTACCAAGTTATTATCTTTAATTATGTACATAATTTTTATGTAAAGTTATTTAAATTATTTTACTGGTATGTAATTGTTATTAATGGAGTTGTTTGATTGGTTGACGAATTGTTTGATTTGTTGATTTATGACATGAATATTTTTATTTAGATAATTATGTTGTAATAATGCTGTTTTAATTATCGTGAACTTTGTTAAGTTTTTATTTGTCGCAAGATATATTTAGGTTACCACCAATTATGTATGAATTACCTTTGTTTTCTTCTATTTGTTTAGAGGAAAGAAAAATTGACATGAAAAATGTTTTAACTTGTTGTTATAATAATATAGAACACATTTTACTTAATAAAGATACATCTTTTAAATGGGAAACATTGTGTCAACCATTATCTTTCGCAGAAAATCAATTACAACGAGTTTGGTCTCCTATAGCACATCTTAATGCGGTACAACATAGTAAAACAATTCGTAAAATTTATGCAGAGTGTTTGATATTATTAATTGAGTATAGAAGTTGGATGAGTAATCATAAGGGGTTATATAATGCTTATTGTAACTTACGTAATAGTGACTATTATACTAAATTAAGTTTATCTCAAAAAAAAGTGATTGACAATGCTTTACTTGATTTTGAATTGTCTGGTGTTACGTTACCAGAACAAAAACAAAAGTGTTGTAAAGAGATAATATCCAGGTTGTCTAGGTTAAGCATGATATATGGTAATAATATGATTGATGCTACTGCAGCTTGGAGCAAATTGATAATTGATAAAAATATGTTATCGGGCATGCCTCAGCGTGATATAGATACAGCTCGAATTGCAGCGAAGATTAATGGACAAAATGGATGGTTATTAACGTTGCATTATCCTTTTTATACATCTTTAATGACTTATTGTGATAATACTGTTTTGCGTCAAGAAATGTATTTAGCTTACCATACTCGTGCATCTGACCAAGGACCTTATGCTGGAAAATGGGATAATGGACCTGTAATGAATGAGATTGTGATATTAAGATATGAGCTAGCAAGATTACTTGGATTTAATAATTACATTGATAGGTCTTTGACTACAAAAATGTTTAAGAATGCTGATCAAGTTTTGCATTTTCTTAATACTTTATTTGCACGTGTTGAGAAACGTGGGAGGCAAGAATGGTTGCAGTTAGAGTCATTTGTTGCTAGATTCTTTGACCATAAAATGCTTCATCCTTGGGATGTAGCATTTTATAAAGAAAAACAGAAAAATTTTTTATTTTCTATTTGCGATGAAAAAATTCGTGATTATTTTCCTCAACATAAGGTGATTAAAGGTATGTTTGAGGTCATGCATCGTGTTTATGGTATTAATATTAAAGAACGTTATGGTGTAGATGTTTGGCATCCTGATGTACAATTTTTTGATATATTTAATGCTTATAATGATGGATATCGAGGAGGATTTTATTTAGATTTATTTGTTCGTGATAATAAACGGCAAGGTGCATGGATGGATGAATGTATGGGTGTATTTTATGAAGATAATAGTAATATTTGTCAATATCCTATAGCATATTTAGTTTGTAATTTTCATCCTTCTTTTAATGGCCAAGAAGTGTTGTTAACGCATAATGAAGTAATTACATTATTTCATGAATTTGGTCATGTTTTACATCATGTATTAACTCGCATTACAGTGCCAGAAGTAGCTGGCATCAATGGTGTTCCTTGTGATGCAGTAGAATTTCCAAGTCAATTAATGGAATATTTTTGTTGGGAACCAAATGTATTACAATTTATTTCTGGACACTATAAAACTGGTGAACCATTATCAAAAAAATTATGCAGCAATTTAATTGCTGCTAGAAATCACCAATCAGCTTCTTTAATTTTACATCAGTTAATTTATAGTTTGTTTGATTTTTATATTCATCGTGAACGTCCTCGTACAAAATCATTGCAATTAATGTCTATATTAAAGCATATACAAAAGAAAACATCATTATTTTCAACAATTAATTATGCATATCTCCCTTATACTTTTAGTCATATTTTTGTTGATAATTATGAAGCAGGATATTATGGTTATTTATGGTCTAATGTATTGGCAGCAGACGCTTGGTCTTTTTTTAAAGAAGTAGGGATATTTAATCCTATAATAGGTAAGTCATTTTTAGATAATATTCTTGCAGCTGGTGGAGCAGAAGATCCGATGGATATGTTTGTTCGTTTTCGTGGCCGTAAACCTAAAATAGATGCCATGTTATTATATAATGGTATTTATTAAATATAGTTGTTAATTGGCGATAGTTCAATAAGTTCAGTTATTTTTAAATATCTTGAAATATGAAAATAAAAACTATGTTGCAATGATTATTTGTAGCAAAAACCAGTATAGAATACCAGTTAAAGTAATAGTAATTGGTAATGTTAAAATCCAAGTTAATATAATATTTTTAATTGTTTTACTTTGTAAACCACTACCATGAGCTAACATAGTACCAGTTACTGCTGATGATAATACATGAGTAGTTGATACTGGCATTCCGGTATAACTAGCAATACTAATTGATATTCCAGTAGTTAATTGTGCTGATAAGCCTTGTGCATATGTCATTTCTTTTTTACCAATTTTTTGACCAATTGTAGAAGCAATACGACGCCAACCAATTATTGTTCCAAAAGATAAAGATAGTGCTACTGCTATAATAATCCATAGCGGTGCATATTCAACTGTTATTAATAGTTGTTTATGTAAATTATATAGTATTTGTTTATCTATGTTTGATGTGCCTGGAATTTTTGCTATTTGATCTGTGAGGTTTGCTAAATATATTAAAATATTTCTTACATTTAATCTTTCATTGGGACATAATTGGTTATAATTATTGATATCTTGAAGCAATGATAGCGCTATATGAATATTCATTAATATTATAGTTTTGTCATAGCAAATATTTTGTAGTTTCATTTCTAAAATTTGTTGTGGTTTTTTCATTTTGTTATTTAAAGAATTGCATGTATTCTGTACAATCATAGTGTTCTCCTTAGATATTTCAAATGGAGATGTTGTTGTGTTGTGAGTTTTATGTTTAATATGTGGTGTGGTAATATTTTTATTATCATTTTGTTCAAAAAAAAGTGTAATTTTTTCCGAATGTTTAGTGTAATATTGTTTTAAATGATGAACTGCAATATGAGTACAGTGAATATCGTGTGTGTTGGCATTAAGATTTATTACAAAATTGCTTGGTATAACTCCTATTAAAATTAACATTATTAACCCAATGCCTTTTTGACCATCGTTTGCTCCATGCGAAAAACTTACTCCAGCAGCAGAAAGAATTAATGTAATACGTGGCCAAAATGCGGGTTGTCTTTTGCCGTCTTTTTTTTCTTTTTCTGTTGGTGTAAGATGAATACAATGTTTGTTATTGTTATTATCTATGGAATAGCATAAGAAAAAAATAATTAATCCAGCAAGTATTGCTCCTATTAATGGAGAAATAATCAATGATATGATAATTTCAGTTAATTTTGTAATATTTAATGTTTCTGCAATTGAGTTATTTGTAGTGAAAGAATTGATTAATCCTACTCCAATTATTGTACCTATAAGAGTATGAGAACTGGATGCTGGTAGACCTAGATACCATGTTCCTAAATTCCATATAATTGCTGCTAGTAACATTGAAAAAATCATAGCTAAATAATGAGTACTGTTGTTGTTCATTATGATATCAGTAGGAAGAAGGTAAACAATAGTATATGCCACACTTAATCCGCTTAAAATTACTCCTGAAAAATTAAATAGACTAGACATAGTGACAGCTAATTGAGAGCGTAAAGCACAAGTGTAAATTACTGTGGCTACTGAATTGGCCGTATCGTGAAAACCATTTATAAATTCATAAATAAATGTAAGAATTAATGCTATAATTAGCATGAGGCGGATGCATGGATCCAGATCAGCAAATGCATGCACTGTAAAAAAATGCATTATTGCTTGAACGTGATCATATAATGGCATTATTAGTATGAAAATTTGGGGTAGGAAGAAAAATATGACTTTTTTTAATTTTCATTGTTTATTTAAATATCATATTTTTATAATTAATCATTTTTAATGAAAAATTATTATTTGTCAAATATTGTCTTTTTAATTTTTTTTAAAAATATTATTTATATCGATTATTTTATTTAATTTTTTTATTAGAATTAGATATTATTTTTTTTGTATGTTAGCATTATTTTACAAGTTTGTTATAAGTTATAGAATTAAGTAATTTATATAACATTGTAATGTAATATATACGTATGTTATTAACATTTTTTAATTTTACCTTTAGGGGTATGCGTTGTAGGTATTGTTTGTGTATATTGTTGTTATTGTTTGTATTCTATTTTTAATGAGGTGTATTTTTTGTTTATTTTTATATTTAGTAATTGTAAGTCACATTTTACATATTATTTTGTGTTGTTAAAGTTTTTACAGCAAGGATTATTATTGAAGTTCTATTTTTTTAATTTTTAGTGATTAGTTTTGTAAAGCAAATTAAAGGACGAACCGTGTTTATATTAGTTGATGGATAATTTTAGTTATTTTATGCAAATTAATAAATGGTATGTGTGGATTAGGTTAGCACGTTTAGATCAACCAATAGGTTTTTTTTTATTGCTATGGCCTACATTATGGGCGTTATGGTTAGCAAGTAATGGTATCCCAGATTTAGATGTATTGGTAATTTTTGTTTTGGGTGTTTTTTTTATGCGTTCTGCTGGTTGTATAATTAATGATTATATAGATAAAGATATTGATAAATTAGTTCAACGTACGAAAAATCGTCCTTTACTGTGTGGTGTTGTCAATTGTAACGAATCTATAATGTTATTTGTTATATTTATTTTTATTTCATTCCTTTTGACGTTGATGATAATAAATAGATGTATATTTTTTTTTTCTGTTGTAGCGTTAATTTTAACTTGTATTTATCCTTATGTAAAAAGGTATTGTTATTTTCCACAGTTGGTTTTAGGGGTTTTGTTTAGTTGGTCTATTCCAATGGTTTTTATAACAGTGTGCGGATCGCCTAATAAAATTTGTTGGTTGTTATTTTTAGCTAATACTATATGGACTATATCATATGATACACAATATGCAATGTTAGATCGTGATGATGATTTATGTATTGGCATTAAGTCTACTGCTATTTTATTTGGCAAGTATGATAGATTTATGATTGGTTTGTTACAAATGATTACATGGATTATGTTTTTGTTCATTGGTTTACAAATAAAGTCACGATTTATATTTTATATCATATTGACTATGGTGTTAGTTGTATTTGTTTATCAACAGAAATTAATTATCCATTTTGATAGAGATCGTTGTTTTCAAGCATTTTTATCTAATAATTATGTGGGTATGCTAATTTTTATTGGTATTTTGTTTAGTTAAGATTTTGTTTATTATATTTTACTACACGTTAAATATAGTTAGTTTATCAAATTAGTTTATATTTTCACAATAATTTTTTTAATTCAATTGATTAGTATGCGTATTTCTTGATCTTTAATTAGTTATTTAGTATGTTGGATTTTGTTATGTTTATCATTATAGCAATTAGTAAATTTTATATTTATATTTTTGTTATATAATATTGATTATCATGATAGTTTCAAGTTAATTGATATCTAATTATTGCGATGTAATGTAATTTCATTTTTTTTTAACAGAGGTGTTTTTAATAATTAAGATGTTAAGAAATATTTATTATGTCACATTGTTTACATATGCCATGTGCTTCAATAATATTATAAGAAATTTTAAAACCAGAAACATTAGCTGTTTGTTGTAAAATTTCTTTAATGTTCTGTGTAGTTTGTTCAATAACTTTATTACAATTATCACAAATTAAAAAAGCAAAGGCATGTGATGGTTCTGAGAAATAGTTACATATCATGAATTTATTTGTTGATTCTACTCTATGAATGAATCCTTGGAGTAATAAAAAATTAAGAGCACGATAAATGGTGGGCGGTTTTGCTTTTGGTATTGATTTTTTTAATAAGTCTAGTAGATCATAAGCGCTTATGGCTTTGGTTTGTTGGCAAATTATACGTAATACTTCTAATCTTTGTGGTGTAAGTCTTACACAACGTTGATTACATAATGTTTTAATACGATATAATAATTGTTGCAATTTAGTTTTCATATCGTTTTTTTATCCTGATCAGGATAATTGTTATATATTATATTATCATATATCAAATGTAGTATAGTTAATGATAAAAAATTATTGTTTTATTTGTATTATGTTTTAAATAATTATTTAGATAAGTAGTGTTTTTAGAAAAATAAACGTGAATGTTGTGATATCAATTAGTTTTTATAAGTTCTTTTAAATATGTTGTTTTATTGAAATGTAATATTATTATATTACAGAATAATAGAATCGTGTATATTAAATTTTGGATATTTATTCTACTGAATGGTCAAAAGTTACTTAAATATAATGCAAAATATTGATAATATTTATATGTTGTTAAGTATTGCAATATTTATAAATTATTATTTGATATTTTATAATTGTAATTTATGATGTTTGTTTATTATAGAAAATTTTTATTTATATTTTGTGTACTGTAGCGAATAATTGATTTTATGGATAGTAACGTAAATAAACATTTTATTGATGTTTTAATTGATAAATCATTTTATTTATTGCAAGTTGCGTTATATCAGATTTTTTTAGGTATTATTTTATAAAAATCGTTTTATAGTTTTATGTATGATTAAGGAAAATAATAATTTATGTTAAAAAATGAACTAGTAAAAATGACTAATTCTATTTGTGATCAACAAGTTGAAGATTTGAGAATGCCCCCTTATTCCTTAGAGGCAGAACAATCAATATTAGGTGGATTAATGTTAGATAATGAAAGATGGGATAACGTTTCTGAAAGGATAGTCTGTCATGATTTTTTTAGTTCTTCCCATAGATTGATTTATCATGAAATGCAATATCTTTTAGAAATAAGTAAACCTATTGATTTAATAACATTAGCTGAATCGTTAGAGCAAAAGGGAAAATTAGAAATAGTGGGAGGATTTGCTTATCTTGCTGAGTTGTCTAAAAATGTTCCTAGTACTGCTAATATTTCTGCTTATGCTGAAATTGTACATGAACGTGCGGTTGTTCGAGAAATGATTGGTGTAGCACGTGAAATTGCTGATGCTGGATATGATCCTAAAGGTCGAAGTAGTGATGAATTATTAGATTTAGCTGAATCGCGTATTTTTCAAATTGCTGAACGTCGAATTAAGTCTAATAGTAATCCTAAAGGTATAGATCGTGTTCTTGAGGATACAGTGTCTCGTATTGAGAATCTTTATCAACGACCATATTATGGTATTACTGGTATATCAAGTGGTTATAAGGATTTAGATAAAAAAACTAATGGATTACAAAAATCAGATTTAATTATTGTTGCAGCTCGACCTTCAATGGGTAAGACTGCTTTTGCTATGAATTTATGTGAACATGCAGCTATGACTGAAACTAAACCAGTTTTAATGTTTAGTCTTGAAATGCCTAGTGAACAAATCATGATACGCATGTTAGCGTCTTTATCGCGTGTTGATCAATTGTGTATTCGTACTGGTAAAATGAATGAAGAAGATTGGGCAAGGGTTTCTAGTACTATAGGTCTTTTATTAGAGAAGCGTAATATATATATTGATGATTCTTCATATTTAACACCTACTGAAATGCGTTCTCGTTCTCGTAGAATTTTTCGTGAACATAATGGTTTAAGTTTAATTATGGTAGATTATTTACAATTAATGCGAGTGCCGTCATTGTTTAATAATAGAACACTGGAAATTACCGAGATTTCTAGATCGTTAAAGGCTTTAGCTAAGGAGTTACAGGTACCAGTGTTGGCTATTTCTCAATTGAATAGAAGTTTAGAGCAGAGAGTTGATAAACATCCAGTAAATTCTGATTTACGCGAATCAGGAGCAATTGAACAGGATGCTGATTTAATTATGTTTATTTATCGTGATGAAGTATATCATGATAATAGTAATATGAAGGGTATTGCAGAAATTATTTTAGGTAAACAACGCAATGGTCCTACTGGTACAGTTAAACTAGTTTTTAATGGACAATGGTCTCGTTTTGATAATTATGCAGGACCACAGTATTAAATGATGGATATATGATATTTTGTGAAATATAATATTTAGAAATATATTGTATTTAATTTTGTTTATTAATTTTATTATTATGTGTTATGTTGTGTTATTTGAATTTAAAAGATATTATTTAGTAATTATAAAATTAATTTTTAATAGTATAGTAATATTATTTTGTTGAAGATTTTTTTGTTTAAGTTATTTTGTAGAAAATAGTTAATTAAAGGTTTTGTTGTGTTGGAATATTACGGTTTTTGTTGTTTACAGAAAATGTTCTTTTTATTTTGGTTATTTGTATAATTATTTTATAATTATATTATATTAATTTATTTTGGTTACGGTAATTTAATTATAAAATTTATTTGTATAAAATTGTAACAGCTATTAAGTAATATTATTTATTGATTATAAATATAAATGAGTGTGAGTGATTGAATATATAGTTACAATTGATATTGTTTGTAGTTTTATTTTTCATATTATTGTTTTTAAAAGTTAAGGGGTGTGTTTATGGCTAGTAGAGGAATTAACAAGGTTATTTTAATAGGTAATCTTGGTCAAGATCCTGAAGTTCGTTATATGCCTAATGGTAACCCAGTAGCTAATTTAACTTTAGCTACTTCTGATAATTGGCGAGACAAGCAAACTGGTGAAATGAAAGAAAAAACTGAATGGCATCGTGTAATATTATTTGGAAAATTAGCTGAAATTGCTGGAGAATATTTGCATAAAGGTTCTCAAGTGTATATTGAAGGTGCATTACAAACTCGTAAATGGCAAAGTCAAAGTGGTCAAGATCGTTATACTACAGAAATAATTGTGAATCTTACTGGTACTATGCAAATGTTAGGTAGTCGTCAAGAAGTAAAGGATACTTCTTCGTTAACTGCTACTGCTTCTACAGGTGATAGTAATAAAGAAGTGAAAGATACTGATTCTTCTGATGTGGATTTGGATGATATTCCGTTTTAAAATAAGTTTATATTGATTTTTTTTAATTTGAAAAGTTGTATTTAAATGTATTGTAGTGATTCTGATATTTTAAAATTTGTGAATATTTAATGTAGATAAAATCATGTTATTTTATATTTATAATACTAATATATATTACATGTTGATATCATCAAAAATATTTTTGTATTTTTATGTTTTTCCATATTAAATTATGGTTAGCAGTTTTTTATTTTATTTATAATATTTAGTATTACTATTTTAATAAAAAAGTAATTTTTTTGGATTCAAGAGTATTGCATTATTATAACACAAATTATATTGTGAATATTATCCAATAATTTGTTTAGTTGTAGTATTTTGAGTAATCATGTTTATAAATTATTTTTTTAGCTTAATGGTTTAAAATAGATATATTTAGTACATTATATTGTTGTATTTAGTAGTTAAGTAGTAATAATGATCTATAATATTTATGTATTTATCTACTGATTTTTGAATGGTTTGTGTTATGTCCTATCATAGGGTATATGGGTCAGATTGTTATAATTAAGAAAACTCTGTAAAAATAGTTTTGTTGTGGTATTTATGTATTACATGATAAATAATGTGTATGCTACCGTTATATATAACGTAAAATTGTTATTTTGTATATTTTAGAATGTTATATTAATAGTTATAGTTATTTTTTGCTATATAATTGTGTTTTTTTATATTTTTAATTATTGTTATATTTAAGGGAAAGATTTATGTATTATTACCTTAGATATTTGTATTATTGTTATTGTTGTAAATTATAATTAAGTTCATTCATTATTTAATTTTGCATTTAAAATTTTGCGTGTAGTTATTACGTTATTTATTTTGAATTACATACATATTTTAATTTTATATTAATAATTGATATTTTGGTAATTTGATTTATGTTTTATATGATTTATATATAACAAAAATATGTAGTGAAAAGGTAAAATATATGACAAAAGGGATTTAAGTATGGAAATTTTTTTTACAATTCTTATCCTTACTTTAGTTGTATCCCTGTCGGGAGTAATAATACGAATTTTGCCATTTGAAGTACCACTTCCATTAATGCAAATAGGATTGGGTGCTTTGTTAGCTTGGCCAAAAATTGGTTTACATGTAGATTTTAATCCTGAGCTTTTTTTAGTTCTGTTTATTCCACCATTATTGTTTTCTGATGGCTGGAAGACTCCTTTACGTGAATTTTTAAGACATGCGGGCGAAATTATCGCGTTAGCTTTAGTATTAGTTATTATTACTGTTATTGGTATTGGGTATTTAATTTATTGGTTAATACCTGGTATACCCCTTGTAGCAGCTTTAGCATTAGCAGCAGTATTATCTCCTACTGATGCTGTAGCGTTATCTGGAATAGTAGGAGCAGGTCGAATTCCTAAAAAAATAATGGATATTTTACAGGGTGAAGCTCTTATGAATGATGCTTCTGGTTTAGTTTCTTTAAAATTTGCTATAGCTGTAGCTATGAATACCATGATATTTACTATTAGTGCAGCATCATTGGAGTTTATTAAAATAGCAGCTGGTGGTTTATTGTCGGGTATATTTGTTACTTGGGGATATAGTAAATCTTTAAGGTATATTATTCGTTGGAGTGGTGGAGACTCGGTAATTCAAACAGTGTTGTTGCTTTTATTACCTTTTGCTGCTTATTTAATTGCTGAACATGTTGGTGTTTCTGGTATTCTAGCAGCTGTCTCTTCTGGAATGACTATTGGGCAATCTAATATGATTCGGCATGCTCCATTAACTATGCGTTTACGAGGTAATAGTGTATGGGCTATGTTAGAGTTTGTATTTAATGGCATGGTTTTTATTATGTTGGGTTTACAATTGCCAGATATTTTATCAACATCTATTATACAAGCAAAAATGGACCCTGTTATTCAAATATGGATGCTATTCGCTTATGTATTTTTTATTTATATTGCTTTAATTTTGCTTAGATTTATTTGGTTGTGGTTGATGAAACGAATAAGCTTTCGTTTTATGCAAAGTCGACCTTTAGTGTTTTCTGAATATAATACACGTGATATTTTGATAGCTTCTTTTGCTGGTGTACGTGGTGCAATTACGTTAGCAGGTGTTTTATCTATACCATTATTTCTTAATGATGGCTCTGTATTTCCATGTCGTTATCAATTGGTTTTCATAGCTACTGGTGTTATATTATTATCTTTATTATGCGGTGTGTTTATTCTTCCTTTGTTGTTACGTAATATTGTTGTTTCTGATAAAGTATTACAAAGAAAAGAAGAACGAATGGCACGTGCAATAGCTGCAGAAGTAGCAATTGAAAGTTTGTATAAATTAGAAGAACGGTTAATTAATAGTCAAGAAGAAAATATTGATGTACAAATTTTGAATGAAGTCAGTGCTAGGGTAATAGGTAATTTTCGTCGTCGTATTGATGGTAATAGTGATATTGAACACGCTATTTTGATAGAAGATTTGGAGCGGCGCATGAGATTAAATGCATTAAGAGCTGAACGCAGTGAATATTATCATTTACGGGCACAACAAAAAATTAGTAACGAAACTTTAATAAAATTATTACATGATTTAGATTTATTAGAAGCCTTATTGGTAGAGCATGATTAATATTTTTTGTATTAATAAATAATTTATGAAAATGGGGATTTATTTCATTTTTACAATTATTACAGAATAATTGTATAGTATTTTATCAAATATTACTATTTTAATTTTGTATTATATTTTTTAAATATAATAAATTTTAAATATAAAGGATTATTTTTAAAAAATTTTTATATTTTAATAAGTGTTATCAACAATTTTTGTTTTTTAAAAATGTTTGTTTAAGAATATATTTTTATAGTTAAAAATACGAAGATATGATTTTACTTCAACTAATGTTTTCATTGTGATTTTATATTATAACAAATGTAATTTATGGATATGTGTGGTATTTTAGTTGTTTTTGATAACAAGATATTTAATAGTAATTGGGTTGCTGATAGCTATGATATTGCATGAATATGTGCTGTTAATTTATAGAATGTTAAGATTTGTTTTTTTAGAATGTATTTGTAGGTATTTAATTTATTTTTTGTTTATCAGTTGTATTAATTCTGATATAATATTATGCTTTAATAAGCGTTTATTTTTCGAATTTTTTAATGTTATTATTAGTAATAATTTAAGAATGATTAGATTATTATTTTTATAGATTTTGTTTAGGAAGTATGTTGTATGAAGATATATTTTACTTAAAAGTATAATATTTTTGCATAAATTAAGGAGGTAGTTTGATATCCAAGGTGTTTATTTTATTAAGTGATTGATTTTAAATATTATGTAGTGTTTGTGTAATGGCATTATTTTGAGTGCATTTAGAGAGAATAAAAATTTAACTATTTTATCATAAAATATTTATGCAATAGTTATAATACATAAAAATTATTTTTTTTTGTAAGTTGGGTGAAAAATTTTTAGTTTTTGTTTTTGGTTTTAATATTTATGATGTTAATAATTTTAACTATATATTTAAAATTTGTTAACTTTAGTGTGGATTAGTTTTTTATTATGTTATTAATTGAAAGTATATTTAATTTTTATTAGTGAAATCAAACATTTTCTAATTTTATTTTATTTTGATTATCAAAATAATGGGTTAAGTTAAACTACGGAAGGTGTTATTATGAAAAAATTAAAAATTACGCTTGCTTGGCAAATTTTTTTTGCTTTAATTTTAGGGGTGATTGCGGGTGCAATCTTACATAATCAAGGTGATATGAGGGATTGGATAATTACTACCTTTCTTTCTCCTGCAGGGGAAGTTTTTATCAGGATGATTAAAATGATTGTTATTCCAATAGTTATGGCTACATTAGTTACTGGTATTGCTGGTATTGGTGATATTAAAAAATTAGGTAGTATTGGATTAAAAACTATTGTATATTTTGAGGTAATTACTACACTTGCTATTGTTCTTGGTGTTGCGTTTGCTAATTTATTTAATCCTGGTAAAGGCATCGATATGTCTGTTTTGGCAACAGCAGATATTTCTATGTATGAGCAGACAACTGCAGAGTTACAATCTGGTGCTTATAATTTGATTAATACCTTTTTGTCGTTGATTCCATCAAATATAATTGAATCCATGTCAAAAGGGGATATATTACCTGTAATTTTCTTTTCTATAATTTTTGGTCTTAGTTTAGCGATCATTCCAGAAAATAATAAGCAGCCATTATTACAAGTTTTTAACTCAATGGCTGAAACTATGTTTAAAGTTACTCATATGGTTATGCGTTATGCTCCAGTTGGAGTTTTTGCTTTAATCTCAGTAACGGTTGCTACTTTTGGGTTTAGTTCATTGGTGCCTTTAACAAAATTGGTATTATTGGTATATTGTGCTATTGTTTTTTTTGCATTAGTTGTTTTAGGTATTGTGGCTCGTATATGTGGGTTTAGAATATGGACATTAATTTATATCTTAAAAGAAGAATTGATATTATCTTTTTCCACTGCTAGCTCAGAAAGTGTATTACCGCGAATTATTGAAAAAATGGAAGCTTATGGCGCTCCAGCTATTATTACTGGATTTGTAGTACCTACAGGATATTCTTTTAATTTAGACGGATCTACTTTATATCAAAGTATTGCAGCTATTTTTATTGCTCAATTATATGGCATAGAATTATCTTTGACTCAAGAAATTATACTAGTATTAACTTTAATGGTTACTTCAAAAGGTATAGCTGGAGTTCCAGGTGTGTCTTTTGTAGTTTTGCTTGCTACATTAGGTAGTGTAGGTATTCCTTTAGAAGGTTTGGCTTTTATTGCGGGTGTTGATCGTGTTCTTGATATGGCCCGTACTGCTTTGAATGTAGTAGGTAATGCTTTAGCTGTTCTAGTGATAGCTAAATGGGAAAAACAGTATGACAATGTACAGGCTTTATCATATGAAGCAGAGATGTTGGCAAAATAAACAAACATAATTTAGTTAGTGTTTTTTTTGTATTTAAAAGTTTTGTAAGTTTTATATTAAAACATAAAAATCGATGTGATGTTTATAGTTATGTTGTTTGAAACTATAATAGATTGTAATGATAATTAATGGTTGTTAGTGAATAGAAAATTTTAAATTTTCAAAAAAAGTTATTTATGTTCTGATTGCGATTGCGTCTATTTCAATTTTTGCATTTTGTGGCAAGCGAGATACTTCGATGCAAGAACGAGCGGGGAAAGAGGCATTGTGTGTGTTAAAAAAGGATTCGTAAATTTCATTTATAATATTCAAATCATTCATATCAGTTATGAATAAAGTTGTTTTAACAATGTTGCTAATTCCTAGGTTAGTTGTTTTTAGAATATTTTTTATTTTTTTTAATGATTGTTTCGTTTGGTGTTGGATGGAATCATCAATGTTGTTATTATGAGAAATGGAACCAATTTGCCCTGAAATAAAAATTAGAAAACCTGTATCAATTGCTGGAGAATAGGGTCCTGTTGTTTTTACATTTTTAATTATATTAATAATTTTTATCATAACATGATCTTTAATATTTTTAATGTATCGTTTTATTAATTGTGTAATAATAATTATTGTTAAAATGATGCTGTGTTTATTTTGTTATAAGTAAATGATGTGTATTAATTAGTTTAATTAATTTAAATCTGGTATTAAAGTTGCTACTATTAATGCTTTTACAGTATGTAGTCTATTTTCTGCTTGATCGAATACCACACTATGTGAGGATTCAAAAATGTCGTTTGTTACTTCTAGTCCATCAATTAAATTAAATTGTTGAGCTATTTTTTTTCCTATGGTAGTTTGATCATCGTGAAATGCTGGCAGACAATGTAAAAATTTTACATTTGGATTGCCAGTTTGATATAACATGGATCTGTTAATTTGATATTTACGTAATAAAGAAATACGTTTTTCCCATACTTTTTCATTTTCTCCCATAGAAACCCATACATCAGTATATAAGAAATCAACATCTTTGACTCCAATCGATATATCTTCAGTAAGGGTTATATTTCCGTTATTAATTTTCGCCATTTTTTTGCATATATTAAATAAATTTTGTACGGGCCAGTAAGCATTAGGTGCTACAAGACGTAAATCTATACCAGTTAATGCGGCAGCTTCTAATAAAGAATTACCTATGTTATTACGCGCATCACCAAGATATGCTAATTTCATTTGATTAAAATTTTTATTGGGTTGTTGTTCTCGCATAGTCATTAGGTCAGCAAGCAATTGAGTTGGATGAAATTCGGCAGTTAATCCATTCCATACGGGAACACCTGCATTTTGTGCGAAAGTTTTGACAATTTTTTGATTGTAACCTCGATATTGAATACCATCATACATACGTCCTAAAATTTTAGCTGTATCTTTAATAGATTCTTTATGTCCGATTTGACTGATACTTGGATTTAAGCAAGTTACATGCGCCCCTTGATCGAATGCAGCAACTTCAAAAGCACATCGAGTACGAGTTGAGTTGTTTTCAAAAATAAGCACTATATTTTTATTTATTAGATATTGCGTTTCTTGTTTTTTATATTTTTGTTTTTTTAAGTTAAAGGCCAATGTTATCAATTGATTAATTTCATCAAATGAATAGTCCATTAATCTTATAAAAGATTTTTGATATAAACAATTCATATAATGTTGTCCATAATTACACGAAATTTTTTAATTTATTTTTATAATTTAAGTTTTTTATGAAATTATATTAGATATTTTAAGTTTGTATATCAATTATAAAAGACTGCATATATTTTTATTTTATTCAGTTTATAAATTTTATGAATTTAAGTAAAAATTACACTAGTGATTTTTTAAGGATATTAAATTAGTAATTATTTGTAAATTGTTTTAATTAATAATTTTTGTTTTAGAGTAAGAACAGTTGTTATTATGATTGCATTATTAGTTTTTGTTGTTTTAATATTTTTATTTTTTTATTTTGATATGTTTTTAATTTTTCTTGTTCTTTTGAAATTATATTTTTTGGAGCATGAGTAATATAAGATTGGTTATTTAATTTATGTACTGAAATAATTATTTTTTTTTCTAGATTTGTTAGTTCTTTGCTTAGTTTGGTTAGTTCGTTTTGTTTATCTAGTGTGTTTATAGGTAGAAAAATTTCTATATCTTTTTGGATAAAAGATAAAGATGGTGGGACTTTTTCTTGTTTTGATAATATAGTAACATTGTTTAGTTTTGTTATATTTTTAATTATAAATAAATTATCTGTTATTTTTTTTTCTGTTGTTAATGATTCACAACGTAATAAAATGGATATTGCTTGGTTGGTTGATGTACGCATGTTACTTTTTATTGTTCTTATTGCTGTAATTATTTTTTTTATCCATTCTACATCGTGAAATGCTTGAGGATCAATTGTATAATTATTAGGATTGGGGAATGGTTGAGTCATAATACTTTCGTGATTGGAGAGTCCAACTATTGTTTTAATTTTTTGCCATATTGCTTCTGTAATAAATGGAATCATTGGATGTGCTAAACGAAGTAATGATTCTAGTATAATTATTAAAGTGTAACGGGTGCTACATAGTTCAAGTACGGAATGTTCTTTTTTGTTTATTATTGTTTTGGCGAATTCTAAGTACCAATTGCAGAATTGATGCCAAATAAATGCATGTAATGTATTGGCAGCAAGATCAAAACGATATTGGTTTAATTGTTTTTGAAATAATTTTATTGTTTGGTGGAATTTAGTAAATATCCATTTATCTACTAAGGAAAAGATTTTTATATTATCATTAAATATTCCACATTCATGATTTTCTGTATTTGCAATTATGAAGAGACTTGCGTTCCAAATTTTATTACAGAAGTTTCGGTAACCTTCTAAACGTTGTGTATCCCAAATGATATCTCGTCCGCTTGAAGATAATGAAAGCATCGTAAAACGTAGTGCATCAGTTCCATATGATTTAATTCCATTAGGGAATTGTTTTTTTGTTGCTTTTTTAATTTTTTCACTAAGTTTTGGTTGCAATAAATGTTTTATGCGTTTTTTAATTAAATCATTTATAGAAATACCATCTATTATATCTACAGGATCTATAGTATTTCCTTTTGATTTTGACATTTTTTTTCCTTGTTCGTCACGTACTAATCCAGTAATAAAAATAGTTTTAAATGGTATTTGTGGTTTTCCGTTATTGTCCTGCAGAATATGCATTGTTAACATGATCATTCGTGCTATCCAAAAAAAAATGATATCAAAACCACTAATTATAATGTCAGTAGGATGGCATGTACGTAGCACAAGATTATCATTGGGCCATCCTAATGCAGCAAATGTCCATATACTAGAGGAAAACCATGTATCTAAAACACTGCTTTCTTTATTCAGTATTATTTTTTTACTAAGTTGATTTTTATTTCTAATTTCTTCTTCATTATGTCCTACATATATTTTACCATGATTATCATACCAAACAGGAATAGGATGTCCCCACCATATTTGTCGGGATATGCACCAATCTTGAATGTTATGCATCCAATGAAAATACATTTTTTCATATTTTTTGGATACGAAATGTATATCACCATTTACTACAGCTTGAATGGCTTGTTTTGCTAAAGGTTTTGTACTGAGATACCATTGATTTGTTAACATGGGTTCAAGTATTATTCCGCTGCGTGCTCCGTAAGGTATGGTTAATATGTGTTCTTGTGTTTTTTGTAATAATTTTAGTCTATCAAGTTCTTTTATAATTTCTTTGCGTGCAATGTTTTTTTCTAAGTTTTGAAAAGATGTAGGTATATATCGATATGAAATATTTTTAGTATTTTGAAAATTTTTTATTATTTTAGCCTTATTGCAGATATGTCCATCATATGTGAAAATGTTGATTAATGGTAATTTATGATTTTTAGCTATTGTGTAATCATTAAAATCGTGTGCAGGGGTGATTTTAACGCACCCCGTGCCTTGTTGTAAATCAATTTTTTTGTCGGCAATGATTGGAATGCGATGATTTATTATTGGTAATATTACAAATTTTCCTATTAAGTTGTTGTAACGATGATCCATAGGATTGATTGCTATAGCTACATCACCAAATATCGTTTCTGGACGGGTAGTTGCTACAACTAAATAATTTGATTTATTTATAGTTTGAATTCCATCGGCTAAAGTGTAACGTAAGTACCACATACAACCTTTTACTTGTTTATTTTCCACTTCTAAGTCAGATATTACTGTTTGTAATTTATTATCCCAATTGACCAATCTTTTATCTCGATATATTAAATTTTTTTGGTATAATCTGATAAATACTTCTTGTACTGCATGGGACATATGGTCATCCATAGTAAATCTTTCTCGCGTCCAATCTACTGAGATTCCCAAACGACGCATTTGATTATTAATAATGTTTGTTGATGTTTTTTTCCATTCCCATATTTTTTTTATGAATTTTTCTTTGTTATATTCGTGACGATTCTTACCTTCTTCTAAAAGAATTTTGCGTTCCATTATTATTTCTGTAGCAATTCCCGCATGATCAATACCAGTTTGCCATAAAGTATTTTTTCCTAGCATACGTTGATAACGAACTAATGTGTCCATGATACTGTATTGGAAAGCATGTCCTAGATGTAAAGTACCTGTCATGTTTGGTGGGGGCATCATTATGCAGAAATTATTTTTTTGTGCAGTGCTGCTATCAAATGTAAAAAGATTTTTTTTTTCCCATAAATTATAAAAAAATTGTTCTATGTGCTTTGGGTTATATGTTGAATTTACTGTAGAGTTATTTTTTTTCATATGTTTTGACCGTAATCAATGTTGCACCAATTTTCTTATATTCTTTATACCGCTGACGTGCCCATTGTTTTGAAAGTTCATCATTTGGAACTAATTCTATCACATTATTAAAATTATGAGAAAATTTTATATTTTGGGTAATTAAAGTAATTAATAGAACATTTTGTGTCTTAATTTTGTGATATTGAGAACTAATTAGTATCGGTATGTTTTTTTCTATTTTTTTATTTTTAATCAAATCATGCGGTATAAAAGAGTTAATTTCATATTCCCATAGTGCTGTATTTATGTTAATAGCTTGATTGTTGTTGTTGCATATTATGAGTATACGGTTGCCTTCTCGCCATTTTATTATTGCTATTTTACAAGCAAATGTTTCTGTAGGTGTTAGCTTGTTATGTGTGATATTTTTATTTAATATATAAAAAGTTACAGTTTGCATATTTAGAAATATTAAGTTTATATATTATTTTACTAAAATTTTTTATTAAATTTTTGTAAATCATTTACTCATTTAATTGTTTATTTGAATTTACTCTATTAAGTAAAAATTGAGATAATAACGCTACTGGCCTACCTGTAGCATTTTTATTTGGTTCAGATGTCCAGGCAGTTCCAGCGATATCTAAGTGTGCCCAGTGATATTTTTTTGTAAATTTTGAAAGAAAACATCCCGCTGTTATTGTTCCGGCTGCTTTACCACCAACATTTTTCATATCAGCAAGATTGGATTTTAATTGTTCTTGAAATTCCTCTACTAATGGTAGTTGCCATATATAATCTCCTGATTGTCTTGATGCTAATATAAGTTCGTTGGCTAAAGGTTGATAATTAGACATTAAGGCGCTATAATGATGGCCTAATGCAATGATACATGCTCCTGTTAGAGTAGCTATATCAATAACAATTTCAGGATCAAATTTTTCTATATAAGTTAAAGTGTCGCACAATATTAAACGACCTTCGGCATCTGTATTTAATACTTCTATAGTTTGTCCAGATAAAGAAGATAAAATGTCACCAGGTCGTAATGATTTATTACTTATCATATTTTCACATCCAGCAATCACACCTATTATGTTTAATGGTAATTTGAGATTAATTGCCATGTGCATTACACCGTATGTGGCAGCAGCTCCGCACATGTCGAATTTCATTTCGTCTAATTTATCGGATGTTTTTATAGAAAGTCCTCCAGAGTCAAAGGTTACTCCTTTTCCTATTAAAATAATGGGTTTTGTGTTTTTATTTGGATGTCCTTGATATTTTATTATCGACATTATTGTTTTATTGCTTGAACCTTGTCCTACCGCTACATAAGAATTCATACCTAATTTTTTCATTTGTTGCTCATTAATAATTGAGATATTTGTTTTATCATTATTATTTGATAGTTGTTGAAGTTTATTTGCTAAATAGTTAGCGTTACAAATATTTGGAGGCATATTAGCTAGGTTTTTGGTGTTATTTATGCTGTTTGCTATTGCAAGTCCATGTTGGATTGCTTTTTGCCCGTCTTGTATTGATTGTTCATTTGTTATAGGAAATATAATGTTATCAATTTTGCAATGTTTTTTTTTATTTTTTGTTTTGAATTGTTCAAAAGTGTATAATATTTCACAAATTATTTCTACGCTTTGTTTTATTTTCCAATACTGATTACGACTTATTACGTTTATTTCGTTTAAATAGTAAATTGATTTGGTAAAAATAGTATTAATTAACGCATTAGTTAATTTATGGATTATTTTTTTGTATTTTTTATCAGTTATTTCTGTGTCTTTTCCACATCCAATTAACAGGATATGTTTGGATGGAAAATTAGGAATGTTATACAGAAATAAAGTTTCTCCTATTTTACCGGTAAAATTGCTTGCATGTAAGTTATATTTAATATATCCCTCGCTTAAATCGTTAATTTTGTTTCCAGAATATGATAATTGTTGTTTTTCAAATACACCTATTACAACAAAGGCATTATGTTCTTTTGTTAAATCAATTTTTTTCATGTTAAATTTCATATTAGTCTCTAGGATTTAGTTATTAAAATGTTGTTTAATAATTCGTAAATTTCTTGTTAAGATGTGTAGTTTTGGTTTTATTCTTTATGTTCTTTATTGTCATGATATGGGTTGCTTAATATTTTAAATACTGTGTAAAATATGTGTATCATATGATTATGAAGATGTGTTTGGGATTAATAACGTGTGATTATTACAAAATATTTGGTACAAATGGTATTTAGAAATCAGTTAATTATATTATTTATTTTATTTGCAGTTTTTTTTTGCCAAAAGTTAATACAAGTCTTAAGTGTATCTGTAGATAGCAATATTCCAGTATGTTATGCGTTGTTTTTTGTTTTATTTAGTTTATTGGAGATATTAAAATTAATTTTGCCTTTTAGTTTATTTTTGGGATTATTAATAACTTTAAAATATTTATGTGTTAGTAATGAAATTACTGCGATGTATGCTTGTGGTTTAGGAAATAATTATATATTTCGTGCGGCATGCATGCTTAGTATGTTTACTGCTGTTTGTGTAATTATTAATGTTTTTTGGATTTCTCCATTATCTTCATGTTATTGTAGTCAGTTATTGACCAATATGAAATATTATTTTCACACTTCAAATGTTATGGGGGGTAGGTTTTATTTTTTTAATGATGATCGTTTGATGTTTTTTACTCATCAAATGGATAAAAACCAATGCAAAAATATTTTTATATTTCAACTTAAACCTGACACTTATGAAGTTTTATCTTTAGTAACTGCTAAAACAGGTTTGATTAATCAACAAATTGATAATACAAGATTATTTATTTTAAATCAAGGAATTTACTATAAGGGTTGTAGTAGTTGTGATAGGTTTCATTACAATATTTATGTTACTGATTTTAATACGCATCGAGTGTTGTTGCATTATGATAAAATATCCAACCAATATTTTAGTATTGAACAAATGAGTATGAGTAGTTTGTGGAATGCGAATATTATAAAAGCCAATGTAGAGTTACATTGGAGACTTACTTTAATAATATCGGTTTTTATTATGTCTATTATTAGTGTTTCTTTATCCGTTAATTGTCTACGACGAAGTTATTTTTTAGACATATTACCAGGAGTGTTATTATGCTTGTTTTTTTTCTTATTACAGATTTCATTACGTTTTTATGGTATTAGTAATAGTTGTGATTATATTAAGTTCTTAATGTGGTTGGTTAATATATTATATTGTGTTATAGGTTTGATCTTAAGTTTTAATAATTTTGTTTATATAAAGTTTCGGAGATGATTTTTTATTATGTCAGGGGTATAAAATTGGTTTTTTTCATTTTAGATCGTTATATTGGTAGGTTAATTTTAAGTTTTACGGGTATTGCATTATTTGTATTGATATCATTGTCTAGTTTAGTAAAGTTTATTGATGAATTACGTAAGTTAGGGCAAAATGATAGTTCATTGTTGTGTTCTTTGATTTATGTTTTTTTGAATATTCCCAAGGAAATAGAAGTTTTTTTTCCTATGAGTGTATTATTAGGTACGTTAATAGGGTTGGGTTTGCTTTCAAATCGTAATGAATTGGTTATTATGGAATTAGTTGGGTTTGGTCATTTGCAAATAGTTGGAGCAATAGTTAAAATTGCTATATTAATGATATTGTTGATGATTATTATTAGTGAATGTGTATCATCGATTACTGAACGTTTTATCGGTGATGTTTGCATTAATAAAATGTGTAATAATAATATTAGTTACAATATTAAAAATAATTTATGGATGAAAGATGGTAATGATTTTGTTTTTGTAAAACAAGTAATTAATAGAAATAAATTATTTGGTGTTGATATTTATCATTTTGATGATGAAATAAGGTTAAAAATAATACGACACGTAAAGTATGCAATTTTTGATGGTGTTTTTTGGAAATTGTTTGATATTAGTGAATTAGATTTTGGTGATATTCATTGTTTAGTGAATAGGTATATTTCAAGTGTTACCTGGAAAACTACTTTAACACCGGATGTGTTGTTACTAATGAATAGAAAAATTAGTTCTTGTCCTATTTTTTTATTATTTAATTATATAAAATATCTTGATCAAAGTCATCAATTTTCTGGATATTATAAATTTTATTTGTGGAGTAAAATTTTTTTACCTTTATCATCATTGATAATGATGTTTATTGGTGTGTTTTGTATTTTATGTGTATTTCATGGTATAAAAACGGAGATAAGAATACTGTTGGGTATAGGATTTGGTTTTTTATTTTATGTTTTATGTAAGGTATGTGGTATATTGAGTATAAATTTTGACATTCCACCGGTTGTTGGTGTAATGTTGCCTAACATGATGTTTGTGATTATTGGTGTATTTTTGTTATATAAATATCATTGATAGAATTTATTCCTGACCTCATAGTTTATCTATGTTGATTGATTTAGTGTTTTTGTTGGCTATTATGATAATTATCGTATATTTATTTGTTGAATATACGTGGCTATTAAAAATCACGGTTTATGTTTTTTGAAAATGAGTAAATTGTTAATTTAAATTATTTTAAGATTATACTAATAATTATACAGTTGTATTGTTTTTAGTGTTTTTTAAGTATTTTAAAGTACAAAAAAGTTATTAAGCGATTGTTTTATAATTTTTATTTAATGATCATTAACGAAAAATATTTAGTATTTGAATGTGTTTATAATTTTTATTGCGGTTATTCTTTTAATTCTATTTATTGACATTTTGGGTATATATTTGTTTAATTCTATATATTATGCATTAATTTTGGTTGATGTTATAATCTGTGTAATAAAAAAATATTTTTAGCATTTATTATGGTTGTTAAAATTGTTTTTATTTTTTTTTTAAGAATCCTTTAGTATGTAATCAGTTTTGGTGTTGTGCAAAACTATCATATTAATGTTTTTTTACAGATATTAAGAATAAGTTTTGTTAATGTATCTATGCTAATTTTTAAATATATTTAGGTTATAAAATATAGTTGTATAATTTGTCTAATTTTTTTAATTAAAACTTGTATGCATTATTTTTTTCAAGTATATTTAGTTCAGTGTTGTCTGTTTATGAAAATTTGACTAACAAGATTTTATTGTGATATTAATTCATGTTTGAATTTGCCGAAGTGGCGAAATTGGTAAACGCAATTGACTCAAAATCAATCACCGATAGGTATTTGCCGGTTCGAGTCCGGCCTTCGGTAGTTGTTTTATTTTAGTATTATACGATATTTGAATGTATTAATTATTTGATGTGATTGTTTGATTGTAAAATCTGTGCACGGTCTTAATTGTATAGGTGGTGTTAGTTGTTTTAGTTTTGTGTTATATGTATTATGTAAATTTTCTGGTGTATGTTTTATGATTAATATAATGTGTTTTTTATAGTAGTGTAATGTGATAACATTACACTACTATACCCTACTGGTAAAATCATCATGTTATTTTCGTTAAAACCACGACGTTTATCTTTAGGTATAAGATTATTTATTATTTCAAGTATAACACGTTTAGTATTAGTGTTAGTAATATTGTTTTTTTTATGGTTTATTATTTTGTGGTATTCAACTTTATTATGATGAAGTTAAATGATGTTCTAATTGGTTATTATGGTTGTGCAATAGGATCTCTTTTTCATGGTCGCTTTAAATATGGGAGTATGACAGCTGTAGTTGGGAATAATGGTTCAGGGAAGACAACCTTATTAAAAACTCTTGCTGGTATATTATCACCTATTTCTGGAACAATAACATTTGGCTTTCAAGGACAACCTCGTATAGGTTATTTAGCTCAGTCAGTAAAGATTGATCATCAATTTCCAATTACAGTTTTTGATGTTGTTGCCATGGGTTGTTTCCCGGTTATAGGATTATTGAAAGAAACTGATTATTTTGAGCAAAAAATTATTTGGAAATCATTAGCTGCAGTGGAGTTGACCAAAATATATCATAAAAATATTTCTTCCTTATCAACTGGTGAATTTCAGCGTATGTTATTTGCTAGATTATTAGTACAACGAGCGCCATTAATTTTATTAGATGAACCATTTAATAATATTGATTTACAGACATCTAATTTAATTATGTCAGCTGTTAATAATTTACATCATCAAGGATGCACTATTATTGCAGTATTACATGATAATCGTTTAATACTAGAAAATTTTCCTAATGTATTGTTATTGGATAATATTTGTAATGTGTGGGGCACTTCTTTCAAAGTGTTGAGTATGAAAAAGTATTAATTTTTTAGTATTATTTTATATAATTAAAATATCAATTATATGTTGGTTAGTATTTTAGGTAAATAAAAAATTTATGATGTTATTTCATTTATTGTTTGATCCTTTTATGCATCATGGGTTTATGTGTAGGGCTATGATTGCTTGTTGTGCTTTGTCAATTAGTACTACACTAATAGGTAGTTTTTTGTTTTTACGTCGTATGAGTTTAATGGGTGATGCATTATCTCATGCTATTTTGCCGGGAGTAGTTGTTGGATATTTTTTGGATAATACATCAATGATGATTATGGGTTTTGGTGGAATAATTTCAGGCATATTGGTTGTAATTGTTTCTGTATGGATCTCTTCACAAACTTTATTGGAAGAAGATGCTAGTTTTTCTGGATTTTATTTAGGATCTTTATCTTTAGGTGTTTTATTGATGTCATTAAGTGATTCTAAAATTGATTTGTTACATATATTATTTGGATCTATCATGTTAATAGATATTGCTTGTCTTAATTATATAGGTGTTGTAGTAAGTATAACTTTGATAATTTTTGCTGTATTCTATCGTGCATTTGTAATTGAAGCTTTTGATTCAGATTTTTTAACGAATGTAACTAATTCTTGGTATTCTAGATTTATTCAAATATTTTTTTTAAGTCTTGTAGTACTTAATTTGGTAGCTAGTTTTCAATTGATTGGGACTTTGATGTCCATAGGGTTAATGATATTACCTGTTTTAATAGCTCGATGTTGGACTACTAATTTATTGAAGATGTTATTATTTTCAATATTGGTTTCTCTTTTTTGTTCATGGAGTGGATTAATTTGTTCATTTTATCTTTCTTTACCTGCCGGCCCAATTATTATATTATTAGCTAATATAATGTTTTTTATATCCGTGCTATTGAGGAAATATAATTAGTAATTAATAAGATATCAAGATTTTTTTGTTTATATTTATATATTTAATTAATATTATCATTATAAAATTATTATAATAACAGTATATTATAAAGTTTGTAATATAGTTTTTTTCAGGTTTATTATTTATTATTAATGGGTTTGCATTTGTTAAATGATCAAATACGTTTTAGTATTTTTTTGTTCATTTTGTTTTTTATTGCATTATAGGTATCGTCATATGAAATAGTTAAATTATTCGCGATGATCTGTATAAAGTGAAAGTGTTTTTAATTTTTATATTAATAAACGCGTAGATTAAATGTTTAGATTATAAGGCTTTTAGTATTTTAATTGTAATTTCATAATTTATATTGATTTTTGCATAATTGTCATTTTTGTTAATATGTTTTTAATATTCGACAAGATAGGTTGTGTGTTGTTATTTTAGGTTAAATAATTTATTTTTATATTTTTTGTGTATTGAAATTATTTTTACATTTTGACAGTAACTATTATATTAGTAGGACGTATATGATTGATTTTATCATAATTTTGTTTTTAGTAATAAATTTAACTATTGTAATATAATAGTGATAAGTATTATAAATTATTAATTTATTAAAATCTATTTTTGATTTTTTTTTATTTTTTATTTATATTTAGATGTCATGGTTTTTAATTCATCATTTTAATTGTAATTTAACAGTGTTATTGAAGCTTAATAGTTATAGTTTGTTTTTATATATCTTAAATAATTTTTTATTTAAAATTTTGTTTTTTCCATTATTTTAAGTATGTCATTTTAATTAGAGATAAAAATTGTTACCTAAATATGTTTGCTGCACTATTTTATTTTTTAAAATTTCTAACGGCGTTCCCGTTGCTATTATAGTTCCTTTGTTGACAATATAAGCATATTCACAAACATTTAATGTTTCACGTACATTATGGTCAGTAATAAATATTCCTAATCCGGATTGTCGTAGTTTTTCTATAATTCCTTTGATTTCTGTAATTGAAATAGGATCAATACCGGAAAAAGGTTCGTCGAGTAAAATGAATTTGGGATTTGCAGCTATTGCACGTGCAATTTCTACTTTTCTTCTTTCTCCTCCAGAAAGAGAATATCCAAGATGATTATGTAGGTAAGTAATTTTAAATTGATCCATTAATTGGATGACACGTTCATAACGTTGCTTTTTATTTAATTTTTTTTGTATTTCTAAAATGGACATTAAATTATTAAAAACACTCATTTGTTGAAATATAGATGATTCTTGAGGTAAATAACCAATTCCTAATTTTGCTCTATAATATAAAGGTAAGTTAGTAATATTTTGTTGATCAATTAAAATGCATCCAGAATTACATTTAGTAATGCCTGCAATAGTATAAAATATAGTGGTTTTGCCAGCTCCATTTGGTCCAAGTAATCCAATAATTTTTCCTGATAATATTTGTATATTAATATCCTTAATTATCCATTTTTTTTTATACATTTTAGTTATGTTATTTGCTGTTAGGATAGGCATATGTTATGTGTCTTGGTTGAAGGTTTTTTATTTATATTCAATATTGTTAGCAATTTAAGTATATATCACCAGTGTAGTAAGTACTTGTTTTCCAGGCTTGTTTGATGCTTCAATATAGTTTTTATTTATTACGTAATTAATTTTATTGCCTTTTATTTCACTATTTAATAGTTTTATGTGAGCATTACCTGTTAAAGTTAGTGTATTACTACTTGTTTTATAACAAATTTTTAGTGATTTTCCATAAATTAATTTGTTTTTATTTTGTGATGATTGTTTAAATGTTGCTGGTTTACCATATCCTTCTATTATTTTACATTTATTTTTCTCCTTTTGTGCATAATTAATAGTTACTATATCCGCATTAATATTAAGATAGTCATAGTTAATATTAACTTGTCCAATGAAAGTTATTGTGTTAGTAACCATGTTGATTGATTGTTGATTTGATTCTATTAATATTGGTTTTTGAGTTTTTTGCTTTAAAGATATCGATTGTGATGTTATCATACATAGGATAATAATAAGTAATATTTTTAGAATATGTCGTAGATTGTAATGGTTATATTGTATATGACGTTTTAACATGACTTATAAGTTCTATTATATTATTATTCAAATTGCTTCGCATTTTCATACTTGTGGAAATAAAACAATTGCCATATAAAGTAATATCTTCAGAATAAGTATTATGTGTAACTAAATCAATTATGGAGTGATTTGTTGTAATTTTTTTTAAAGAAGAGGATTTTAATGTATTATTTATTTGAATATTGCCTGATAGTAATAATATTTTTTTATTAGTGAGTTTAGCTTGGTCTGATTGAATATACCATATAGGTGCATGATCTTTATTAAACATGGTAGCGAATATTTTTTTGAAATAAATGTTTTGTGTAGTATTATGTTGATATATATTTTTAGCAGTAATTTTATATGTTAATTTACCTGTTTTAGTATCATAAATCATGATTGTGGCGTTTGTATTTTTATGTGAAGAGTAATTGTTAGTGTTGTTGAGTAATCTTTTTGGTGTAATACATTGTGTATATGATGAACAAAGTATGATAGTAACAATTATTAGTAATAATGATTTTGATATTATATAGACTAGTGGAATGTATTTTTTTATCATTTTGATTGTTTTTTGTTATTTTTTATGGATGTAATTAAGTAATTAAAAAAATTTAAGTATGTGCTGATAAAATAATTGCTCATGATAATTAGCGATATTATTTTTATAGTTTTTTACATTATTTTGTTCGAGGTGTATTATTATAATATTTTGATATGTTATTTTTTATAATTCATAGTTATTTGAATGTGTGTAATATATAATCTAGATTATGATTCAAGAGTATTTAAATTATGCTTTTAATTTTATTAAAATATTTTATTAAATTTCAAGATGTATTTATATACTAAAATGTTTTGTACAAAACATTTTAGTATATTTTAGAATAAATGAATAATTTTTTATCGCGATAATAATTAGTTTTTTATAAATAATTGTGACTTATGAACAACTATGAAATTGAAGATATTTTAATGCAGTCTTTATCATTAGATGAGGTATATGTTAATAATGATGGTAAGCATTATGATATTATTGCAATAGGTAAAATTTTTTTAAACATGAATCAAGTAAATAAACAGAAATTGATTTATTCTTCATTAATGGAGTGTATTTCTGATAATTTTATTCATTCTATATCTATTAGAACATATACTCCAGAAGAATGGAAGTATAAACAGAGAGTAAAATAATTGTTATATGATTATAAGATTGATTTTTAGTGATGAAATGTAATATGGATAAATTTATAATTCAAGGGCCTACTAGATTGAGAGGTGAGGTATTAATTTCAGGTTCTAAAAATGCTGCATTACCTATTTTGTTTGCTACATTATTGACTACAAAACTTGTAACAATTCAAAATGTACCTAGATTAAAAGATATTGACATTACTATTCAGTTGTTAAATAGGCTGGGTGCTAAAGTGGTGTTTGATAAATATGTATCTGTGGATACAAGTGGTGTTAATATTAACTACGTTCCTTACGAATTAGCCGGAAGGATGCGTGCATCTATTTGGGTATTAGCCCCATTGGTTGCTAGGTTTGGTTATGGGGAAATTTCTTTACCCGGAGGTTGTTCTATTGGAGCTAGACCAGTTGATTTACATGTTAATGGTTTAGAAAAATTAGGTGCATGTATAAAATTTAAAAATGGGTATTTAAAGGCATGTGTGCGAGGTAATAGGTTACATGGAGCTCATGTTAAAATGAGTAAAATTAGTGTTGGCGCAACAGTTACAGTAATGAGTGCAGCTACTTTAGCTAAAGGTACAACTATTATTGATAATGCAGCTTGTGAGCCAGAAATTGTTGATGTAGCTAATTTTCTTATAATGTTAGGAACTAATGTTATCGGTGCTGGTAGTGATCGTATTATTGTTGAAGGCGTTCAGTGTCTTGGTGGAGGTATATATAAGATTATTCCTGATCGTATTGAAACAGGAACTTTTTTGATTGCAGCAGCTATTTCTCGATCTTATGTTGTATGTAAGGATTCACGTGCAGATATTTTGTTAACGGTTTTAAATAAATTACGTGAAGCTGGTGCAGAAATAAAAGTGGGTACGAATTGGATTAGTTTAAATATGCACGATCAACGTCCCAAGGCTGTTACTATACGTACATCACCATATCCAGGATTTCCTACTGATTTACAAGCTCAATTTAGTTTATTAAATTTTGTAGCTGAAGGAAGTGGTACAATTACAGAAACTATATTTGAAAATCGTTTTGCACATATACGAGAATTAAAGCGTATGGGTGCATATGCAATTATTAGAGGTAATACGGTTATATGTCATGGAGTCAATATGTTATTCGGTAATACAGTTATAGCTACTGATTTACGTGCATCTGCATGTTTGGTTTTAGCAGGTTGCATTGCTCAAGGAGTAACAATAGTAGAACAGATTTATCATATTGATCGTGGTTATGATTGTATAGAAAAAAAATTACGTACAATGGGTGCTAATATCGAGCGACTCGTATCTTGATAAGGGTTAATTTTTTGTAACAAATTTACTGAAACAACTGAATAAAATAAAAAGTGACTATTTGTTTAAGATATTTAATCAATAAAATTAGCGTAATAGTAGAAATATATTAGTATCTCCTCTTATAATATTTAAAGCCATTACCGTTGGTTTTGTATTGAGTATTTTACGTAATTGTGAAATGTTTTGTACTCTTTCTCTATTTACTCCAATTATTATGTCTCCTTTTTGTAAACCAATAGTTGCAGCAGGAGATTCTTTCACTACATCTTCTACTTGTATTCCTTTTGCGCCGTCTTTTAAATATCCATTACTTAATGATGCTCCTTGTAATGCTGGAGTTAAAATTTCTTCGCTAGTAGTTGTAGAAGTACTATCATCTAGTGTTACAGAAATGTTTTGCAATTTACCGTTACGTAAGATACCTAATGTAACAGTTTTTCCAGGTGCAGTAGTACCTACTTTTACTCTTAATTCAGCAAAGCTTTGTATTGGTTTTTCTCCTACTGAGATAATAATATCTCCAGCTTTAATTTTGGCTTTAGCTGCTGCAGAACCAGGTATAACTTCGCTTACAAATGCACCACGTTGAGCATTTATATTAAATGCTTTAGCAATATCAGATGTTAATTCTGTTCCTTTAATTCCTAGTTGTCCACGTTTTACCTCACCAAATTCAATTAATTGTTGACTAAGATTTTTGACAATATTACTAGGAATAGCGAAACCAATTCCAATATTACCTCCTCCAGGAGTAAGAATAGCGGTATTAATACCGATTAATTCTCCGTGGAGATTGACTAATGCTCCTCCAGAATTTCCTCGATTTATTGAGGCATCTGTCTGAATAAAATTTTCTAAACCTTCGAGATTTAATCCGCTTCTTCCTAATGCTGAAACTATACCAGAGGTAGCTGTTTGACCTAATCCAAATGGGTTTCCTACAGCAATGGCAAAATCACCAACTTTTAAAGAATCAGAATCAGCCATTTTAATTTCAGTAAGATTTTTTGATTTAGGTAGTTGCAATAAAGCTAAATCAGTTTGTTCATCATGTCCTACTAATTTAGCATGAAATTCACGTCCGTCATTAAGTTGTATTTTAATTTTATCAGCACCATTTACCACATGATTATTAGTAATGATATAACCTTTTGTGGAATTAATGATTACCCCCGAACCTAATCCTTCAAATGGTCGTGATCCAATATTTCCACCTGGTATATCTGGTCCAAAAAAGTACCTAAATTCTTTAGGTAATGTTAATTTTCTTACTGGTTGAGTACCTTCTACATGTACACTAACTACTGCAGGTAGTACTTTGGTCAACATGGGAGCTAAACTAGGTATATTTTCTTCAGTTATTTCGTTTGGCAACGCAGCCTTATTGTAGGGCATGCAAAAAAAAATGAGTATTAAATTAAGTACTAGTATTTTAAATAAATACATTATTTTCATTCAAATATTAACTCTCAGTTTGTTTTGTTATCATCGTAGATTTATTTTTTTAATGTTGTACTTTTGGGCAATTTATATGTTCAATTTTTATATTACGCGTTGGACACAAAATTGCAGTTACTATACTTGATGTCTAAAGTGATGTATAATTTTTGCAGCATATTGTTAGTAATTACATACTATTGATGTATTTTGTAGTATTTGTTAATGTTAGTTGGTCATTAATTTAGATCAGTTAGATATTAAATTGGATATTATTGTAATTAATTTTTTGAGTTTTATCTAAGTGTTTATTTATCGGTAATATTTTCTGAATAATCTCGTGGTTGCATTTTGTTTGATTTGAGATCGTTATTGTTTTTTTTACTTAATGAATCATTATATGGTATTACGTTATATTCTAAATTTTTGTTTTTTAGTAAATCATGTATACTATTTGACATATATTGATGGAATTTACAATGATGATTATTAATATCGTTTAATAAAGCTGCGATATGGGTAAAATGATTGATTAGTTTTGTTTCATATTCGTTTAATTTATTGATATTGTTGTGTGTATAGTTTTTAATCGATAGATTTTGTTTGAATATATATTGTCTCAGCCATGCTATCATGATACCAAGAATGAGGCCAAATATAAAGCTAATTGATATGTATTTCCACATTATTATACGTACTCCACGTATTTGGTTTAGTTTTCATAAATATTTAGGGATTTGTATTAATTACGTTACAAATACCAATATTATATGACTTATAATTAGAAAATTCCAGTTACATAGTATTAATTATTCAAATTATAAATAATAGTATTTTGTTTTTTGTTTATATTCACATAGTATATTTAAAAAAAATAAGGAAATTAATTAACGATGAACAACATTACTCCTCTTTATCTTTATCAAAAAATGCTAGAAAAAGGAAATTATAAGTATGATTTTTCTCAAGAAATAGTTTTAAGGAAAATGAATGATATTCATCGTCAATTTGTTATTCGTCAGTATAAAACTGCTAATCGTAAAATAAAAAAAATTGATAAATTTATTGATTGTTTATTTAGAAAAAGTCACAGGGATACTATTCCACAAGTGATAAAAGGTCTTTATATTTGGGGTGTTACAGGTAACGGCAAGACTTTATTGATGGATTTATTTTATCGTAGCTTGCCTGGTATGCGAAAGTTACGATTACATTTTCATAGATTTATGGTGTATTTACATAAAGAAGTCTTTTATTTACAAGGTTATAAAAATCCTTTAGAGATTATAGCTGATAAATTTAAGACAGATATTGATATATTATGTTTTGATGAGTTTTTTGTTTCTGATATTGTTGATGCAATTTTATTAGGTACTTTGGTAGAAGCTTTTTTTTTACGTGGAATTACTTTGGTTATTACTTCTAATATTGCTCCTGATCAGCTTTATCTTCATGGTTTTCAACGTAGTAGATTTTTACCTGTTATTAATTTAATTAAAAACCATTGTGATGTTGTTCATGTTGATTCTGTTTGCGATTATCGTATGTCTAAAGTTAATGATAAAGGTAATTTATGGTTTGTTCCAATAGGAGATAGTTCTGATCAACAAATGATGAAAATATTTGTTGTATTGTCTGGTAGATCTTTTTTTATTAAAAAAGAAAGGATTTTATTAAAAATAAACAATAGATTATTACCGATTATTGCAGTCGTTAACGGTGTTTTATTATTAGATTTTTTTGAGTTGTGTAAGAATAATTGGTGTTATAATGATTATGTTATATTAGCTCAGAGATTTCATAGCATATTATTACGTAATGTACAACAAATGGGTAGCGATCAAGAAGACGTTGCTCGTCGTTTTTTGTCTTTAGTTGATGAGTTATATGAACGTCGTGTTAAGTTAGTAATAACTTCTTCTGTTTCAATATCAGAAGTATATAATGGAGATATGTTACATTTTGAATATCAACGTTGTTTATCTAGATTATATGAAATGCAAGGAGAAGAATATTTTAATTTGCCGCATAATCCTTAAGTGTATTTTAAATTAATTAATTAATGCATGTTTGTGTTTGTATTTTTATGATATTATAAAACGATAATAGATATAGCGGACTGTATTTTATTAAATTATGTTTATTACGATTAGAATATCTTAAAGTATTGTATATTTTAATGTGTATATATTAGAGAGATTTATTAGTAAAATAAAATTTTGGATGATTTTAATGAGAACGTTTGTTGCTAATTCACAAAGTGTTGAACATGTATGGTATGTTATTGACGCAACGCATCATGTTCTTGGGAGGTTTGCATCTCGTATAGCTTGTGTATTACGCGGTAAGCATAAAGAAGAGTATACTCCTCATGTTGATACTGGGGATTATGTGGTTGTTTTGAATGCAAAAAATATCGTTGTCACTGGTAATAAGTATAAGAAAAAGTTATATTATCGTCATACTGGTTATGTTGGCGGGATAAAGGAAATAACTTTTGAAAAAATGATGTTATCTAATCCAGAAAGAATTATTGAAATTGCAGTTAAGGGAATGTTACCTAAAGGTCCTTTGGGTCGTATGATGTATCGTAAACTTAAGGTTTATCCTGAAGCTGAAGGTAAACATTTGCATATGTCGCAAAAGCTTCGAATTTTAAAATTTTGATTATAATTACAAGAGTAATAAATTAATGATTAACAATCAATATTATAGTACAGGTCGCCGTAAAAGTGCATCTGCTCGTGTATTTATGAAGCAAGGTCATGGTATTATTGTGATTAATAGACAGGTGTGGGATGACTATTTTTGTCAGGAAAGTGTTCGTATAATTGTTACTCAACCTTTGCGTTTATTAAATATGTTGGATAAATTAGATTTATATATTACTGTTAAAGGTGGAGGGGTATTAGGACAAGCCGGTGCAGTACGTCATGGTATAACTCGCGCATTAGTAGAATATGATGAAGAATTGCGTATTAAATTACGAGATGCTGGGTTTGTTACTCGAGATTCGCGACAAGTAGAACGTAAAAAGGTTGGGTTGCGTAAGGCGCGAAAAAGTCCACAATTTTCTAAACGATAATAGTAGATTTTTCTCATTGTAGTTTGTTATTATTTTCATTTTTATTTTATTAAAGAAAAGAGTATGTGATGAATTTAGTAACTTTGATTTATAATGGATTTATGAGTTGCATCAGTATTTTTATATTTGTATTTTAAATATTAATGAAAAATTTTTTAGGTCATGATAAATTAATTTTTAAATAATTAGTAGTTTGATGTTTTAGTATAAGGTTAAGTATTAACATTTATTATTATTTATTTTTATATAATGTTTTTGCATTGATGATGGATAAAATTAAGATTGAGTTGTTATGTAACATATAAATTTTATATTTTGTTGTGTTCAATTTTTCTGATTTTAATATATCGAAAATTTTAATCTTTTCTTTTTTTATAGTAAAAATAAGGATGTTGATATTACATCATATTCAGTTTGATTTTTTATAGTAATAAAGAATATTTTTGATTAATTAAAAAATTTTAGTATTTTTTTATGATTTTGACTAAGTATAATTTACATTTTATATAAGTTATATATAAGTAAAGGCAGTGGTGATGTGTTTTATATCTTTTATGTTGCTGATTGTATTTATTAACATGTTTTCTTCTTGATGTGTAATTTCTCCTAATAGAAATACTTCTTTGTTCTCTGTAAGAATTTTTATATTTGATAGTATAATTTTGTTTTTAATAATTAGATACGAGCGAATTTTAGTAGTTATCCAAAAATCTATACATATTTTACGTAGAGATATTGGTTGATGTAAGCGTATTTCGTTGAATATCTGTTTAGTGCCTTTTGTTTTTATTGAAATTTGTACGGCTCGTTCAGCAAGTTTTTTATTTGGAGCTTGTCCTGTTAAAAGTACTTTGCCTTGATATACAGTATTGATAACTCTTGTGTTTTGTTTGATATTTTTATCTTTTGATAAATTATTAGAAATATAAGTTTCTAATAATTTATCATCTATTTGTGTACCTATGCTGCGGGGGTCATTGATACTTTTAGCAGCGATTATAGCAGTACTAATCATTATTCCACTCGTACAATTTTGTAAGATTATAATACATAATGATAGTATTGGTAGTATAATATGTATTTTAGTTTTCATTTTTATACCGTAAATTTAAGTAATTAGCAATTAATAAAATAGTTGATAAATAAAAAAATATGAATAATATTTTTGTAAAGTTTTTATCTTTTGTAAAAAGTTATTCTTGTTAGTTTAATGCGTGATGTTATTGTTATCATTATTTAATAATGTTTATTAATTTTGATTGGTAATGTGTTTATATTATACTCTAATGATGTTGTGCGTTATTTTATAATATAGAGATAGATTATATAAGTACACATATATAGTGATATATTAACTTGATGTTGGTTTTTTTATAAAATATATATAAGGTAATTTTTTTATTTTTTTATTATTTTTTAGAATAATCCATAGTAAGAATGATATTAAATGATGCAATTGTGTTCTTCAAATAAAGTTATTACTTCAACTTTATATATAGTACCAACTCCTATTGGTAATTTAGAAGATATAACGTGTAGAGCGCTGTCTGTTTTACAGAACGTTGATCTTGTTGCTGCTGAAAATATTCGTCACACTGGTTTATTATTGCAACATTTTTCTATCAGACAATCTTTATTTTCATTTAATGTTCATAATGAAACACGAAATATTTTAGAGTTGTTATCAAAATTAAAATTGGGATATAGTATTGCTTTAGTATCTAAAGCTGGCACTCCTGTTGTTAATGATCCAGGGTATCGCTTGGTAAGATGTTGTCATCAGCAAGGTATTAGAGTAGTACCTTTACCTGGTGCATGTGCAGCTATTACTGCTTTGTCTGCATCTGGATTGTTTTCTGATCGCTTTTGTTGTGATGGTTTTTTGCCATCTAAACGTAGTCTGCGATTGGCACGGTTAAAATTTTTATTTAAAGAACCAAGAACGATGATATTTTATGAATCTACGCATCGTTTAATGGATAGTTTGGAAGATATGTTAAATATTTTTGGATCTGATCGTTATGTAGTGTTGGCTCGAGAATTGACTAAATTATGGGAGTCTATTTATGGTGCTTCAATACAAAAATTATTTAATTGGTTACGAGCTGATAATATTCGTTATCGTGGTGAAATAGTTTTGGTTGTTGCAGGATATGTTTGTACACGCAGTAAAATATCTCCCGATATTTTACATACAGTGAAATTATTGACATCTGAATTATCTTTAAAAACAGCTATTATTTTAGCTTCAAGAATTTATGGTGTAAAAAAAAATGATCTTTATCGTTATATGATGTCTGTTAAATGAAAATGTTTTTATTTTTAGCATAGACATATATAATATATCTTGTACTGTAGGAGTTGTGTGATGTATAATATGGTGGGCTATTGTAATAGCATAGAGTTATCATGTATTTTTATGGAGTTAACTAGATAATCGCTGTTTCTTTGATTAATTATTTAAAAATATTTAACAAAATAATTAATGTAGTAATAGTAGAAAAAGAGGAAAGTCCGGGCTCCATAGAGCAGAGTGCCAGGTAACACCTGGGAGATGTGAATCTACGACTAGTGCAACAGAAAATAAACCGCCTATTAAATTTTTTTTATTAATAGTAGTATAAGTATTAATTAAGTTATATTAATTATTAGCGAAATTATTATTAGGTAAGGGTGAAATGGTGTGGTAAGAGCACACCACATATTTTGGTAACAAATATGGTATGGTAAACTTCCACTTGGAGCAAGGCCAAATAATAGTTCAGTAAAATATGGCTCGTATTGAACTTTGGGTGGGCCGCTTTTGAGTCAATATGTGAATATTGGCCTAGATGAATGATTATCCATGACAGAACCCGGCTTACAGTTAACTCCAATTTTTATATTTTTTAGTTTAATGTGTTTTTTATTTTTTTTTGAAAAATATATTTTTCTTATTACATTAAAATAATTTGTTTTTTTTGTGTATTGAGTTTTAAGTTTTTATGTTAAAATAAATTAGTAATGAATAATGTAACTTTATATTTTGTTGTTTTATTTTCATTGTGCTACTAAATTTTATTTTTTTATAAACTGTGTTATTGATAGTTTTGAATCATAATAGTATACTAGTCTTATTTATTACAGGTTCTGTATAAAGTTATGATTTAATGATATGTGTAATAGGTGCGATATTATTTGTTAACATAATGTTTTTTGGTTTATTTTTTCAGGATAATGGCGTACAAGATTGGTATTGTATCTTGAATGAGAATTGTAAATAATGAATATTTTAAAGGATGTATTGTACGCGTTGTGGCAACATAATTTTGAAATTTTTTCTAATTTTAGTTTAGTTTTTGTTATTTATTTATTGGTTTTTATTGTTCTTGTATTAGAAAATGGTGTTTTACCTGCAGCATTTTTACCTGGAGATAGTTTGTTAATTTTTACTGGTGTGTTGATTTCAAAGGGCACTTTAAGTTTTCCTATTACTTTGAGTTTACTAACTGTTGCTGCTAGTTTAGGTAGTTGGATGAGTTATTTGCAAGGTAGATTTTTAGAAAATAATAAGTTTATACAGAGTTGTTTTGCTCGATTACCTAAATATTATCACCATCGCGCGTATCAAATGTTTCATAATCATGGTTTATTTGTTGCTTTAATTGTTAGTCGTTTTATTGCTTTTATTCGTACTTTATTACCAATAATTGTTGGTTTTTCTGGGTTATGTAGTTTTCGTTTTCATTTTTTTAATTGGATAAGTGCTTTTTTATGGGTATTAGTTCTTACCGTTTTAGGTTTTATATTGGGTAATACTATTGTTTTTTAATGAGGTATGAGCGAGAGAGAAGAGCATTATAATTTATAATGTGTAGCATTTTTTTATTTTGTGTCATTATCGTTGGTGATTAAGTCGGCTATTAGTTTATAAAATGGCACAGCGGTATGTATACTTAAGAAATAATGACTTTATAAATATTTTTTAAAGTAGTGGTATAAGATAATGTTGTTGTTTAGAGTAAGCATGTTTTAAATAATTATTTTTTTACTGTTTTTAATATTAATATATCTGACATGAATTAATATTTGTGTATGAAATGAATGTTTTGAATTATCAGATTATAAGATATTACAGAGTGTTAACATTACATATCACATCAAGAAATGTAAGACAAGACTGTTTTTTAGAATAGACGTTAGTTTAGTTTTTTGTGTTTAAATATATCTGACGGATTGGCCCTTGCTGGATTTGAACCAGCGACCAAGTGATTATGAGTCACCTGCTCTAACCAATCTGAGCTAAAGGGCCTTACTTAGTTATATTTTATTATGAGATATTTGCAAAAATTTATGCAAAAAAATTACTCTATGTCTTAAAAATATTATTATTTGTTTATTTTTACTACGACAATTGGAGTATACTATATTAATTAATAATTTAAAAGTTAATATTTAAAGATTTTACTTGATGTAACTAAGTATTTTTAAATATTTATAATATTTGTTTTTAACAGTAAGGTGATGCGCTGCTATTATAAAAAATTATTGATAGTATTTGTGATTCAAATTTTTCATGATGGTTAAAATGTTTATTTTATGTATAAATTACATTTTTGTTATATTTTGTTTTATGTTGTGTTTAATTTAATCATCTAAAAAACTACGTAAGATTTCAGATCTACTTGGATGACGCAACTTTCTTAATGCTTTAGCTTCAATTTGACGGATGCGTTCTCTAGTTACATCAAATTGTTTACCAACTTCTTCTAGTGTGTGATCGGAAGTCATATCAATACCGAAACGCATACGTAGTACTTTTGCTTCTCTTGGAGTTAATCCAGCTAATACGTCTTGCGTCGCAGAGCGTAAATTTTCTGATGTTGCTAACTCATGAGGTAATTCTAATGAAGAGTCTTCGATGAAATCTCCTAAATGGGAGTCTTCGTCGTCTCCAATAGGTGTTTCCATAGAAATAGGTTCTTTTGCAATTTTAAGTACTTTGCGAATTTTATCTTCTGGCATCAACATTCTTTCAGATAATTCTTCTGGGCTAGGTTCATGTCCGATCTCTTGTAACATTTGTCTTGAAATGCGATTAAGTTTATTGATTGTTTCAATCATATGTACTGGAATTCTTATGGTGCGTGCCTGGTCTGCTATAGAACGTGTAATAGCTTGTCTAATCCACCAGGTAGCATAAGTAGAAAATTTATAACCACGGCGATATTCAAATTTGTCTACTGCTTTCATTAAACCAATATTTCCTTCTTGAATTAAATCTAAAAATTGTAATCCTCTGTTAGTATACTTTTTAGCAATAGAAATTACTAAACGTAAATTGGCTTCAACCATTTCTTTTTTTGCTCTTTTAGCTTTTGCTTCACCGATTGACATACGCTTATTAATATCTTTTATTTGTTTTATGGTTAGTCCGGTTTCTTCTTCTATGTCATGTAATTTATTTAAACTACAAAGAACTTTTTGGTAAATGTTATTTAATTTTTCAGACCATGGTTGATTCATTGTTTGTGCTGTTTTAAACCAATGTTCATTAGCTTCGTTACCTACGAATAATGTAATAAAAATTTTTTTTGGCATTTTGCTATTTTCAACGCATAGTTTCATAATAAAACGTTCTTGGATTCTAATACGTTCCATCATAATACGCATATTATTTACTAAATGATCAAACTGTTTGGGAACGAGTCTAAATTGTTTGAATATATCAGAAAGCTTAAAGATTTCTTCTATTGCTTTTATGTGATTACGTCCGTTAAATTTAATTATTGTTTGTGTTATTTCATATTGTTTCTTTAATTCTATAAATTTTTGACGGGCTAATTTTGGATCTATATTGTTATCGTCATCATTATTGTTTTCTTCTTCTTCATGTTCTTCTTCGTTTTTTTGACTTATAAGTTCCGTACGTTGAACCTCGGAGTGTATAGATATTGTATTGGCAGGTGTGTCTTCTTTTGCATTAGGATCAACAAATCCTGTAATTAAATCTGAAAGACGGGTTTCGCCAATATCTACACGTTTATATTGCTCTAATAAGTAAGTAATTGCTTCTGGATATTCAGCGACTGAACATTGGACTTGATTAATACCATCCTCAATTCGTTTGGCAATATTAATTTCTCCTTCTCTGGTAAGTAGTTCTACTGTCCCCATTTCTCGCATGTACATACGCACCGGATCGGTTGTTTGACCTATTTCAGATTCGACGTGGGACGATAAGGCTTGGACAGCAGCTGCAGTTATATCTTCGTCTGCATCAGGAGCACTATCTTCGACCAATAAAAACTCGTCAGTGTCAGGCGCTTCTTCTACTACTTTAATACCCATGTCATTAATCATTTTGATAATATCTTCAATTTGTTCCGCATCTATAACATCATCTGGAAGGTGATCATTAATTTCGGAAATAGTTAAATATCCTTGTTCTTTACCACGAATGATAAGAATTTCAAGTTGTGATTGTGAAGTATTTTCCATAAAATTGATAGTCGTATTTTTGTACAATTAAGTATGTTTTAATATTTTAGATCTTAATAGTTTCAGATTATTTCATTTTAATAAATTTACATTGCTAATAAAATAATATTATTTGTATATATAGTGTATTATATGAATATTTCATTTCATAAAATATTATTCTTATTTAATGTTATATATTTTATATTTTTTGTGTTAGTGTTTGATTTAATAACCATAACTCTTTACGTTCCTTGATTGTGAGTTTTTGTATTCTATCTCGCGCAATTAATTTTTCTTGTCGTTTTTTTAATATATCGTCATATAATCTTGTTAGTATATCAATAAATTTTTTTTCAATTTCGTTATATGTAATCATATGGTTCCATTTTGTAAATATTTCGAGTTGCTTATATGTTTTGTTGTTATTGTAATAATATTGTATTAATTCAGCAGATGTTAGTTTTGGTTGTGTTTGACAAAATTGAACTAATTCAGTAAAAAATGTCATTTCAGGCAAATTAATTTTTTCTAGTCCCGTTATTGTAGGTACTAGAAAAGCAAGTTGTGGTTTTTTTGTTAATAGTGTTATTAGCATATGCAAGGTTGTATTTTTTTTCTGTTTTTGTATGTAGTGATTTGTCTGTATTATTTTTTTTTTTATAATTTTTTCTAAGTATATGTTATCGAGTATACCAATTTTAATTCCTAATTGTTGACGCAGACAAATACGTAATATTTTTCCTGGTATTTTATTAATTATGGGTAATGCTAAAAAACTTAGCTGTGCACGTCCTTCCGAAGTATTTAAATTAACTTGAGTAAGTAGTTTATTAAATAGAAAAGTAGATAGTGGTTGTGCTTTTTCAATTAATATAGTGAATTCTTTTTTTCCTATTTTACGTATTAGGGTATCAGGATCTTCTCCTTTAGGTAAGAACATAAAATACATTTGATGGTTATCAGTTAAATAAGGAATTGTTATGTTTAGTGTACGCCAGGCGGCTTTTTGTCCTGCTAAATCTCCATCATAACAACAAATAATTTTATTGGTTATTTTGTATAGTTGTTGTATATGTTCATTTGTTGTTGATGTACCTAAAGAAGCTACTGCATAGTTAATGCCAAATTGTGTTAGTGTAATAACATCCATGTATCCTTCAACTATAAGTATTTGCGATATTTTTTTGTTTGTATTTTTTATTTCGTATAGGCCATATAATTGTTTTTTTTTACAAAAAATATTACTTTCTGGTGAATTAAGGTATTTAGGTGTATCATCATGGTTAATTGCGCGACCTCCAAAAGCAATTACTTGTCCTTTATAGTTGCGTATAGGAAACATAATACGTTTACGAAAGAGATCATAAATTTGTCCTTTGTTATTTTTGACGATCATGCCAACTTCATTCAATAGAATTTGTGTTTGTTGTGATGTATTAAAGATTTTTATTACATTACTGTATCCTTCTGGAGCGAAACCTATAGCAAAATATTTAATTATTGTTTTATTTAAACCTCGATTTGCTAAATATTTTTTAGCTAACAATGATGAAGTTTGTGTTAAATTGTTATGGTAAAATGTTGTTAGGCGGTTCATTAATGTGTATAATGTTTGATATTGTTTGTCTTTTATCAGATAATTTATGACATTACCTTCATACATTATTTTCATGTTGTGAAGATATGCCAGTTCTTTAATTGATTCTATAAAGTTAAATTTGTTATAATGCATTATAAAATCAATGGCGTTTCCATGTATACCGCAACTAAAACAGTAAAAAAATTGTTTTTCTTCGCTAACAGTAAATGATGGATTTTTTTCATCATGGAATGGGCAATTGGCATAAAAATTTTTGCCGTGTTTTTTGAGTTGTATTTTTTGATGTATAAGGTTTACAATGTTAGTACGCGCAACCAATTCGTTAATTAATTTATTTGGAATTTTGTCAGCCATAATTTTGTTAGATTATTACTTTGTAATTTACAGTTACTTGCTAATTGTGTTTTAATAATTTAATAATATAAAGACATAGACATTAGTTATTTTTCATTTTTTGTTATATATTTTCGCATATATATTTTATTGTAAGAATAGTATGAATTTTTTATTGGTTTTTTCTAAATTAATATAAGCGTACGCGTTTTGCATTTTCTCTAGCTATTTTTTTTGCATGGCGCTTAATAGCTGATGCTTTTGCTCTTTTTCGTTCTGTTGTTGGTTTTTCGTAAAATTCTCGACGACGCACTTCAGCTAATATACCCGCTTTTTCACAGGATCTTTTAAAACGACGTAATGCTACATCAAATGGTTCGTTTTCACGTATTTTGATAACAGGCATGATTAACAAATTCTCTTAATTATGTTAAGGTTAAGTTTTTGTAATTTTTTGATTTCGTTTATATATCATGAAAAATCTTCTTATGGAAATTTTACTGTAATTGATAACTCACTGTAAAGGTTTTGTTTATGTATTTTGTATATTTAGAAAGATAAAATATTGTAATGTTAACACATTTGTACAATATTTATTAATTTAATCGTTGCGACAACAGCTATCATTATCATTTTGATTATTATCGGGTAGTATATAGATATAATATGCGCGTATTAGGTATTGAAACATCTTGTGATGAAACTTGTGTAGCAATTTACGATAAAAATTATGGATTGCTATCAAATAATGTTTATAGTCAAGCAAATTTACACACTGATTATGGAGGTGTGGTTCCTGAACTTGCAGCTAGAGATCATGTATGTAAAATTGTTCCTTTAATTAAACAATCGTTAGTACAGGCGAAAGTAGAATTATCAGATATTGATGGAATAGCATATACTGCCGGACCTGGTTTAGTAAGTTCATTGATGGTTGGTGCAACTGTTGGTTGTTCTCTTGCTTATGCTTTACAAATTCCAGCTATTTCTATTAATCATATGGAAGGTCATTTGTTATCTCCAATGTTAGAAGAGCCTAGTGGCATACAGTTTCCTTGTATCGCATTGTTAGTATCTGGAGGGCATACTCAACTTATTTTAGCATCTTCTATAGGTCAGTATAAAATATTAGGGGAATCTTTAGATGATGCAGCTGGTGAAGCATTTGATAAAGTTGCTAAATTATTAAAATTAGGTTATCCAGGAGGAGATTTGTTATCTAGACTAGCAAGAAATGGTGTTCCTAATACTTATGTTTTTCCTCGTCCTATGATAAAAACAACAAATTTAAATTTTAGTTTTTCTGGTTTAAAAACATATGTTGCTAATATAGTTAAGTGTAGTGATGATGATGCTCAAATATATGCTAATATAGCGCGTTCTTTTGAAGATGCTATGATAGATATCTTAGTTGTTAAGTGTCGTTGTGCTTTAAAGTTGACAAATTTAAGATATTTAGTCATTGCTGGTGGAGTCAGTGCAAATATAGAATTGCGTAAGGCATGTACAAAGATGATGCATTTAATGGGTGGTAAATTATTTTGTGTTAGTCCTAAATTTTGTACGGATAATGCTGCAATGATTGCTTATGTTGGTATAATGAGATTAAAAGCTGGTGGAGTAATTCCTAGTCGTGGCTTATCCATATCAGTTCGTCCACGATGGTCTATAGAGTCGTTATAGATATATTTAAATTTTTGGTATATAGGGTTTTGTTGTGTAGTTTAGAATTATTTTGCTATTTTTCTAGGATTTCCAAATGTTATTTTCTCTTCCATTAATTAATCTCTGTGCATTACTTTGATGTTGTATTAATATTATTATGGCTAAAATGGTTATTTGCAAAGCATATTGTGGATAAAATAACCAAGTATAAAATGGAATAATTGTTAGAGTAATTATTGATCCTAATGATGCAAAACCAGATAATAATACCGTTATACTCCATATGCAAAACATTAGTCCAGATAGATTCAAGCTTATAGTTGTAAGCGCTCCAAATGCTGTAGCCATGCCTTTTCCACCGCAAAATTTAAAAAAAATAGGATATATGTGACCCATGCACGTTACAATGGGTATTGTTCCTAACCAAAAAGTTGGTATATTTAGGATTTGAGCAAGCCACATTGGGATCGCACCTTTTAGTATATCTAATAGTAATACGATAATAGCTATTTTTTTATTTATTCGTGATATATTTGTTGTACCTGGATTTTTGGATCCAATGGTACGTGGATCTGGTAATTTTTTAAAACGACATATTAAGATTGCACTAGAAATAGAACCGCATATATAAGCGATAATTATTGTTACAATAGTAATTTCCATGGTTTGTTGTTTTTTTAGTAAGAATTGTGTTATTTAATTTGGGTAGTTTGTATATCGATATAGTATTATTAATTATTTTTTGTGTAACGTACAGTTTTGGATTGTTGCTTGTAGTTATTTTGGTATTAATTAACAGATTAGTTTGAGTTTTGTAAATTTTTAGTATGGTGTGTTGCATGGATATGATATTTATTGAACAGTTAACAGTTATGAGTGTGATAGGGTTGTATGATTGGGAGCAACAACAATTACAAAAACTTGTTTTTGATTTGCAGTTAGGTTGGGATTGCAATTCAAAATATTGTTTGAGTAACAAATTAAATTATTTAGATTATTCTGAGGTTGTTTCAACGGTATTGTCTATAGTACAGGGAAGGAAATTTGGTCTATTAGAACAGGTAGCCGAGGAAGTTGTGGAACAATTGATGATAAAATTTGATATTGTATGGATACGACTTAAAGTTAGTAAACCAGAAGCGATATCACAAGCGTTTAATGTAAGTTTAATAATTGAAAGAAATAACAAGAAAAAAAAATAATATTTAATATTGTTCAAACATCTTTATTTTGCAAGTGATAGTTTAGTATATTTGTTGTATTGATAGGTTTAGGCAATAATATTTTTCAGAGACGTTAATTTTTATGATAGATTGTCATGAGTTATTAATTATTTTTATTTTAGGTATAGTGGAAGGTTTAACAGAATTTTTGCCAGTATCTTCAGCAGGACATATGATATTGATTGGGTATTTGTTAGAATTTAATAGTGATAGGGCGAAGATTTTTGAAGTGGTAGTTCAATTTGGAACTATATTATCTGTAATTGTTAAATTTTGGCGCAAGTTATTTAGTGTTGTAGGAATTCGTTTTAATCAAGAGATTTTGGATAAAGAGAAAAATAGTTGTTTATCTTTATGGCATATTTTGTTAGGAGTGTTGCCAATTATAGTTTTAGGTTTTTTGTTTTATAATCAAATTAAGTTCTTCTTCGAACTTATATATGTTATGAATGCTTTATTAGTTGGAAGTTTGTTATTATTGGTTGCAGAGTATTTTGCTTATTGTTCTTCATCTCGTAAAATTAGTATTACTGAATTGAGTTATATGCAAGCTTTTTTTATAGGTTGTTTCCAATGTTTCGCTTTATGTCCGGGTTTTTCTCGGTCTGGAGCTACTGTTAGTGGTGGATTATTAATGGGCGTTAGTAGACATTCATCTTTTGAGTTTTCTTTTTTTTTGGCCGTTCCTGTAATTTTTGGTGCATCGATATTAGATTTATATAAAAATATATCACTTTTTACTCATCATGATGTATTGTTATTTTTTGTTGGTTTTTGTACTTCTTTTGTAGTTGGATTATGTAGTATTAAGTATTTTTTGCAGATGGTTAAGAATATAAGTTTAATTCCATTTGTTGTGTATCGTTTTATTTTAGCTGGAATTATTTATTGGTTGGTGTATAATCCTTGATGTGATTAAAATATGATTTTTGTTAGTTAAGTTTGTGTTGTGTGTTTTGCAAGCATATTAAATAATTTTTACTTATTTTTATTTTGTGTTATTTTCCATTTATTTAATAATTTATAACGTTGTTTGTTAATTTCTTGTTTTATTATTTTTCCTGTAAAACCTTTTTTAAGGATGTTTAATATATCGACATATTTTGATACAGAATATGCCTGAAGTAAAAAGTTTTTTTGTAAATAACATTGATGCCTAAATTTAGGTAAATTATGAAAATATGATTCACCAACTGTAAGAATATAATTTAGTCTTTCTGGATGACGCCAAACGTCAAGTTTATTAAAAAATTTAATAATTTCTTCTGGTTGTTTAACATGTATATCATAAAGTAGTTCATAATATTTGTTTATCAATTTAGCTATTCTGCATAAATAGTTTGGTGTTTTTATGCGTTTACATAAATTATCTATTGTTTTGCAGTCAGAATAGTTATTATGATTTATATTATGTATATTTTTTTGTTTGTTTATTTTATTTAAATTGTTGCAAAGGACAGCGAATCTGGTTGCGATATTATTTGTTAAATGTGCCGCAGTTTTAAGTGCTGTCATAGTATATTCTCCAAGATCTATGTTTAAATTATATTGTGTAAATTTAATTATATTCCCAAATAAATCATTGATTTCTGGGAAGATTATTTTTAGAGCATTACAATTTTTTAATACTTGAAAATATATTTGTGGGTGATTTGTCATTAAGGCTTTTTTGGTTTCCATCCATATTCGTTCTTGCGATAATAATGAAAGTTCAGGGGTCATTTGTTTCATAAGATTTAAGGTACTTGGTGCAATTTTAAAGTTAAGATGAGCAAATTGAGCTGCAAAACGAGCTACACGCAATACTCGTAATGGATCTTCTTTAAATAAAATAGAAACATGACGTAATATTCTTAATTGTATATCTTGTTTACCATTATATGGGTCTATGATGTTACCTTGTTCGTCACAAGCTATAGCATTAATGGTTAGATCTCGACGGTATAAATCTTCTTCTAATGTAATATTCGGAGAAGTATAACAAGTAAATCCAGTGTATCCTTGACCAGATTTTCGTTCTGTGCGCGCTAAAGCGTATTCTTCATGGTTTTCTGGATGTAAAAATACTGGAAAATCTTTTCCTACTTTTCGGTATCCTATACGTTTCATATCTTCTGGTGTTGAACCAATTATTACCCAGTCTCTTTCTTTTATAGGAATTTTTAATAAAAGGTTACGTACAGCACCACCTACCAAATATTTTTTCATTTTTAATATAGTTGTATTTATAATTGGTTATTTCTTGCAAGTGTTGATTTGTATAATATTTGTTCTACATAGATTCTATATACTAGGATATTATAGTCAAATGTTTAAGCATTTTTTTAATTGTTATATATATGCATTTTACTAAATGCATACTATAACCTATATTATGAATTAGTTAAGTAAACATAATTCGTCTATTAAATTCTTACGATAGATACAATTTATTTTTTTGTGATGTCTATTATTCGGTTATTGTAGTTTATTATTGTAATAATAGAGGTTAATGTTGATTATATCATAGATTATGATGATTATAGTTGATCTGTAGTATATATAATGTTTTGTTTTTTTTTTACTATCTTATCAGGTAGATATTGAGCCAGGTATTAAATGTTTATTTTATTAGGATGTGTGGATTGTTAATTTTGGTATTCGGTGATACCATTTAACATGGTTTAATCAATGTTGATATTTTGAATATTTTTGTTTGATTTGTATAAAATCAGGAAAATTGTTGAGAATATTAGGTATGTGATATGTTATATATGTGCTACTTATTTTTTGTTCCAGTTAGATGACATATAATTAAGGAAATTTTTAGTTATTTATGAACATGCTATTTTTAAATAAAAATATATTTTTTGTATTTTGTATATAGAATAATTTTTTTGTTTTGGAGCATGATTTTATATGTTTTTATGTGTTTAATTATTTTATGTACTGATTCATTGTTTTGATTGATATAGTAAACTATTTATATAGTTTTTTTTTGGTTTTATTTAATATTGTATTATTTGTTATGTTATCGTGAAAATAATGTTATGTTTTATGGTTTATAAATTGTTTGACGTGATGATTATCATGTAGTAATTATTACTAATATATTTTGTTTGTAATTTTATTTAGTCAAATAATGATATTTTGTTACTATTCTATATCAGGGTTAAGTTATATTTCTATTATTATTTTTTAAGTTAATTGTTTTTTAAGGGGTGTAATGGTAAGTGGTTTTTATTGATCCTAACTTTCGTCAAGTTAAAATCTTGGTTGTAGGTGATGTTATGTTGGATAGATATTGGCGTGGAGATATAAAAAATATCTCATCAGAAATGTCTGTTCCGGTTATGCAAGTGAATGCTATTGAAGAGTATCCTGGAGGCGCTGCTAATGTAGCAATGAATATTGCTACATTAGGTAGTAGATCAAAATTAATTGGTTTAATTGGTGTTGATGAATTTGCTAAGGAATTAAAAAGAAAAATTGTTGAAGCACATGTTGAACATGATTTAATTCCTGTTATAAATTGTCCTACAATAAATAAGTTACGAATTATTTCCCATAATCAACAAATTTTACGATTGGATTTTGAGCATTATTTTAGTAAAAATGATGCTTTGTCCATTTTTTATCGTGTTCAGTGTATATTATCGGATTTTGATATATTAGTATTATCTGATTATGCCAAAGGTTCTTTAGGTTATATAGACGATATTATTTCTTTTGCGCGCAGGATTGGTATACCTATTTTAGTAGATCCCAAAGGTTCTGATTATTCTCGTTATCGTGGTACTACTGTATTAACTCCTAATTTATTAGAATTTGAATCAGTGGTAGGTCAGTGTACAAATGAATGTATGTTAATACAAAAAGGTATGGAAATTTTAGTTGATTATGAAATATCAGCGTTATTAATTACTCGTTCTGAACAGGGCATGATTCTTTTACGATTGGGTGCGAAACCTGTATATTTTCCTAGTCAAGCAAAGGTAGTATGTGATGTGATTGGCGCTGGAGATACAGTAATTGCTGTATTAGCAGTTTCTTTATCTTCTGGAAATACAATAGAAGAATCTTGTTTATTGGCTAGTTTTGCAGCTAGTGTAGTGATTGGAAAATTTGGGACTTCTACTGTAAGTTCTACTGAGCTATGTAAAGTAATGCGTGCTACGAGATGAATTGTATATTTGGTATAGTAGATCAAAAGATATTAAAAACAATGGTTTTAATTGCCAGAAAGCATTATGGTGAAAAGATAGTGATGACTAATGGTATATTTGATTTACTTCATGTTGGACATGTTTATTTTTTAGCTAATGCAAAAAAATTAGGTGATAGATTGATTGTAGCAGTAAATTGTGATTTTTCTACTAAAAAATTAAAAGGTAATTTACGACCTATAAATGGATTATCGCAGCGTATGACACTTTTAGCGGCATTAAGAGTGGTAGATTGGGTTGTGCCTTTTTATGAGGATAATCCTTGTAAATTAATAGCAGATTTATTACCTGATGTGTTAGTCAAAGGTGGTGATTATCAATCATATGATATAGCTGGTAGTAAAGAAGTATTGGCTAATGGTGGTGAAGTACGTATTTTGAAATTTAGACATGGTTATTCTACGAGTAATATTATTAATATTATACAAAGCGTTAAATAACATTCGATACTAAAATAATATGAGTAGTAAATTAAAAAAAAGTAAAGGGTTTGATTATTTGTTATATACAAATTTTTTCGAAACATTATCATAATATTTATAATGTTGTTAGTTTATTATAAAAAATTTTTTAAGGAAGATAATTTTTAGTGTTTTTTAAAATTTGTTTTTGTCGAGAATAGTTTATTATTGTGCATGTTTAAATTTAGATCATTGTGTTGTTTTGTTGTATTGCATTGTTTTTATGAGTTTTATTGTGTTATTTATTAAGTTATTTGTTAAGTTCGTTGTTTTATTAACATTCAGATTGGATTGTGTTGTTGTTATATATATCTACTGATATACAATGTTTTTTATTTTTTTATTTGGAGCGTTTTGGTATTATGTTAGTGATTGTATGTAAGTAAATTATATTCTGGAAATGTTTTGCTATTATGGGTTGTTTTTTTGTTTAGTAGTATGGTATGCCTATAGAATGAGTGAATACTACATTTAGTGTTTTCGTGTAATAGTGACGGTGTTGTAGTGTGGATAATGATTGTGACAGTGAAGGTGATATGATTTTTTTGCTGCAGAGAATATGATTATTAAATAAAAAAATGGGCACTGGCAATTCGTTATGTAAGTGGTATAGTTTGTCTTTGTTGCATAGAAGATTGTTGTTAAAAATTGAAATTATCAATGATGGTAAAATGTAAAATTAAAATAATCGCTATTGTATAAGTTCGTTAGTACGACAATTATTGCAGCGACATCAGGTATTACGATGAGAGTATTTGTAACAACAAGATAGATTAATTGTTATGTGTTCTTTTATCAAAGATAATGCTAAACCAATTTTTTTTATTGACTAGAGTATGCTTTGTCTTGATATGTTACTGATTATTATAGGAGGTATTTGGGTATTCGTCAAGGTTACCGTATGTTATGGGTTATGGTAAAGGTTATGTTGAATCAGTGGTGGATTTAACGTATTTGGTTGATTAAAGTCTATCGGATTACTATGTTATTTTATCAAGAAAAATGATAGTATTTTCCTGTATTTTATAAATAATAAAATTTCGAAATCAATGTTATATGCTGTTATTAATTGTTAGCAATTTAACAGTTTACCGTTTATTTATGAGATTAATGTAATATTTTGTGGTTAGTTGTGCTTTCAGGTAATTAACTGTTGTATGTTTAGATGTTTTGGTGTTTTGTTTTTAAGTATAAAGATAATTATTTTATATTTTCTGTTTTTTATTTTTTTGTTTTTGTTTTTTAAATTTATTTGTGAAATATATTTTAGTTTGTATTTTGTTTGTTATGTTTTTTAATAGAGTAAGCTTGCTTTATTGTTCTATAAGTAATTATGCGAATAGAAATGTTGCGTGATTTTGTGTGTAAAATATTTTATTTATATTGAAAACAGAATTATGGGGTAAAATATGTTGTTGGTTATTCGTATTTTGTTAATTATTTTTATTTTTATTTGTATTTGTATTTTTGGTTCGATATATTGTTTATTTAGTCCAAGAAATCCTTCTCATGCAGCTATTTTGAGTCGTTTTTTTTGTCGTATGACTCCCATTTTTGGGATTAAAGTTGAGGTGCGTCAGTCATTAAAAAATAAATTACCTGCAAATTGTATTTATATTGCTAATCATCAAAATAACTATGATTTATTTACATGTACATATGCTGTACAACCGCGTACTATTACGGTAGGTAAAAGAAGTTTATTATGGATACCGTTATTTGGATTATTATATTGGTTAACTGGTAATTTTTTTATAGATCGTCGTAATATGACACGGTCTTATAATGATATTGTGCAGATAGCTTGTGGTATAAAAAAAAACAATATTTCTTTGTGGATATTTCCAGAAGGTACACGTAGCCGTGGTAGGGGTTTATTACCTTTTAAAACGAGTGCGTTTTATGCTGCAATTATTGCAGGGTTGCCTATCGTCCCGGTTTGTGTATCTAATCTTGTTAATAAGATTAAACTTAATCGTTGGCACAATGGTTTAATTATTATTGAAATTTTAACTCCAGTAGAAATGAATATATATAGTATTAGTCAAGTTAGAATGGTGACTAAGTATTTTTACAATTTGATGAAGATAAAAATTGATGAATTGAATGCAGAGGTTATGGTACGCAAATCTTGAGTAGTTAGTTATATTTTTTGTTAACGATTATAATAATTAAGTTTATTAATTTGTATTGTGTGTCATGATTGTATGATATGTGGGTATATTTTTGTATTTAACATTTGTGTCATATATTTATATAAAATTAATATCAATTAAAGTTATGATGTAAAATTTGATTAAATTTAGTGTATAGTTGATAAATTCTTAAAGTTAATAATAGTTTATAGTTTATTACATCGAGTTAATAACTTAGTTGGATTATGTAGTCAAGAATATGTGTATTAAATATATTTGAATGTAATTTTTGTTTTATTAAATATGTCATTTATAACGGTTTTTTAAGCAGTGAATATAGCACGATATCATTGATTAACATACGATACACGCAGTATTAAGTTTTACATTATTATAGTAAGTCAATGTTTAAACTTAAAATTTAACGAGTATTATTTTTAATGTTTTATCATATTCTGATGTCTTTGTTGTGTTGTGTATCTAAATTTTGTTACATGTCAGTCTACATTATTTTCATTGATGTTGATTACAAAGATAAATTATGGATTCTTATATAGCAATATTGCTTATTCTTTTATTCGGTTAAATCCATCAGACAGGTCGCGGATTAAATCATCAGTATTCTCCAGTCCAATATGAAGTCGTACTAATGTTCCTGTAAAGTCTAATTTTTTAGTTTTTCTAATGTTTTTTAATTCTTCAGGTTGACTTGTTAAAATTAGTGATTCGAATCCTCCCCATGAATAAGCTATATGAAAGTATTTAAAATTATCAAGATATTTTGTTAATTGTTGAAAATTTAGTCGTTTTTTTAGTATAAATGAAAACAATCCGCTAGAGCCACTAAAATCTCTTACAAAGTATTTATGGCCTTTACATTCGGGTAAGGCTGGATGATTGACTCTGTATACGAATGGATTATTACTTAACCAATGAGCGATATGTAATGCGTTTTTTTCATGTTGTTTTAATCTTACATACAAAGTTCGTAGTCCTCTTAAAGTCATATAAGCGGTATCTGGATCAACAGTCTGTCCCATTAAGTAAGATTGTTCACTTAATTGCTTCCAACATTTAGCATTGGCTACTGCAGTCCCAATCATTGCATCTGAATGACCTACAAGATATTTTGTACCAGATTGTATAGAAATATCGACTCCTACATTTAATGCTTGTAAGAAAATACCCGCTGACCAGGTATTATCAAGTATAATAGTTATATTTGGTGATTTTTTACGTACTGCTTCGATGATTCCAGGTATATCTTGTACTTCCATGGTAAGTGATCCAGGAGATTCTAGAAAGATTAATCGAGTATTTTGTTTAATTAGACTGCTGATATTATTTCCTATTAATGGATCAAACCATGTTACAGATATTTGCATTTTTCTAAGCACGTTTTGACAGAAAATTTTAGTTGGTTCATAAACGGCATCTGTCACTAATATATTGTCTCCTGCAGACACAAATGCAAGAATAGAGCTTGCAATTGCTGCTGTACCACACGGATATAACGAACATCCCGCTCCATGTTCCAGTTGCATCATTGCTTCTTTTAACGCAAAATGTGTTAATGTTCCTCTCCTTCCATAACATAGTTTATTCTGAGTGCAATTATTCGTAGCTTGTTTTTTTTTATAGTAAGAATCGAATATTATCGATGAGGCTCTTTGAATTACAGGATTAATCGATCCTTGAGTGTATTTTTTGTTTCTGCCAGCGATGATTAGAGATGTTTCAATGTTTTTTTTAGTCATTGTGATTTGTTTGTTATATTTTATTATATTAGATTAAGATCTTTTAAAAATTTAAGTCCGATACGGTGTCTTGATTATAGTGGTGTCGATAGCGGCGATAATATTATTGCGTATGTATATATACATACATGGTTGTGTTCTGTTGCATTTTTAAATATCTAGCTTATGGTCATAGGTTTTTGCGTAGTCTTGCAATCAAATTTTATGTTTATCCTGTTTTTTTATCATTTGTTCCATGACGTATTGTTTCTTGAGGTTTATTGCGTTGTTTGAAATATTTTATAATTAGCTATCTGTTAGGTATTGATTGTTGTGTAGGAGTTTAATTTTTAAATTCTTAAGTTTTTAAATTTCTGAATCGTTATAAGATTGCCCGGACTTGGAATTGAACCAAGGACACGGGGATCTTCAGTCCACTGCTCTACCGACTGAGCTATCCGGGCTTGTTCTGTTTCTGTTAATTTGTGTAGTTACATTTGTTACATCGAACTTCCATATGTAGTTGCGGATATAATTTAGTTTGTTTTTGTTCTGTAGATGTATTTTCGTTCCGTTCATCTGTTAATGTATTTCTTATTCTGTAAGAGATCAAGAGTATGTCAATCGTATGTTACACATAATATCTGACAGAATCGTATTACTTTGTGCTGCTTTAGTCAATGTTAATCTCAAGTTAATTTTAATTTGGTTTACGCGTTACTTTGTTATTTTTACTTTGATGAAAATAATTATGTTAATTTTACCAGCGAGGATAATATCCATAACAGATATTCGTGCTCGATATCGGTCACAGCAATTGATAGCAATTCTGGTATGTGATAAGAATGATAGGTCTTGATTTGTTCAAAAATGGTTTGTTGTAATGACACATGCGTTTTAATTAGTAACTGGATTTCATTTGTCTGTTGGAGTTTATCCTGCCAGTTGTACAGAGAAATAGCATTAGGCAAGATAGTGACACATGCAGCAAATTTATTATTTAGCAAGTGTTTAGCTATTTTGATTCCGGTATGTCGTTCGTCATCAGGGACACTGCAAATAATAATTACTATTCCTTGTTTTGTTGTTATTTGATTTTTTCTTATCATCAAAATGTGTCGCGGTTAGTGAAGGGGTTGGTGACAAACATTATCAAAGCTTTACTGATGTTAAGAATATATATTTACGGATTGGACGAGATACATTATAGCCCACAGTCTTGGGTACAGTCTAGACGTTTTAACTAAAATATGCAAGATTATTTTTTTGTTGGATTTTGTAGGGTTTAATGGTAAAAATTTCGATATGGATTTGTTTAAGCAAATTATTTAGAGTAGTGGTTTGCTGTGAGAGTGATGGGAGCGAGCTAGTGTGATTTAGTTACGTAAATCAGCAGCGTATTTTTCTGTTGTTCTTAACAATTTGTATTGAAATTGTTTTTGTAATCATAGTGTTAAAAATTTTTTTTATATCCCCTTGAAGCAATTTTTAATGCCCCCATCTTAATAGGTAATTCGAGGTGTAGTTTAGGCTGTTTTTTACGGGTTTGTTTTAGTTTTTACTTTAGAAAATTGATATGGGATTTTGATAAAAGATGAGGGGAGTGTTAAATGAAAATTCGTCCATTACATGATCGTGTCATTGTTAGGCGTAAAGAGGTTGAATCTAAGTCTGCTGGTGGTATTGTGTTGACTGGTTCTGCGGCAGGCAAATCTACTCGTGGTGAAGTATTGGCTGTCGGCCGTGGCCGTGTTTTGGAAAATGGTGAAGTGAAAGCATTGGATGTGAGAATTGGTGATACTATTATCTTTAATGATGGGTATGGTGTAAAAGCTGAAAAGATTGACAATGAAGAAATTTTGATTATGTCAGAGAGTGATATTTTGGCGATTGTAGAAAAATAATTTTCATATTATTAATTTTAATGAATAATTGCAAAGGGAAATAGAAATGGCAGCTAAAGATGTGAAATTTGGCAATGATGCTCGTGCTAAGATGCTTCGTGGTGTAAACGTTTTAGCCGATGCAGTGAAGGTTACTCTTGGCCCTAAGGGTCGTAATGTAGTACTGGACAAGTCTTTTGGTGCTCCAGTAATTACTAAGGATGGTGTTACCGTGGCACGTGAGATTGAGTTAGAGGATAAGTTTGAGAATATGGGTGCTCAAATGGTTAAGGAAGTGGCGTCCAAAGCTAATGATGCCGCAGGTGATGGAACGACTACGGCTACTGTCCTTGCTCAATCAATCGTTAATGAGGGGTTGAAGGCTGTTGCTGCTGGTATGAACCCTATGGATTTAAAGCGAGGAATTGATAAAGCTGTACTTGCTGCGGTGGAAGAGCTTAGAAGGATGTCCGTACCTTGCTCTGATCCTAAAGCTATTGCTCAAGTCGGTACTATCTCTGCTAATGCTGATGAAACTGTCGGTACGCTTATCGCAAAGGCTATGGATAAGGTTGGTAAAGAAGGTGTCATTACTGTAGAAGAGGGTTCAGGTCTTCAGGACGAGTTAGATGTTGTTGAAGGAATGCAATTTGATCGTGGTTATCTTTCTCCTTATTTTGTTAATAAACCTGAGAGTGGTACTGTTGAGTTAGAAAATCCATTTATTTTGCTGGCGGATAAAAAGATATCTAATATTCGTGAGATGTTGCCGATGTTAGAATCGGTCGCTAAGGCTGGTAAACCTTTGTTAATTATTGCTGAAGATGTTGAAGGTGAAGCTTTAGCTACTTTAGTGGTTAACAATATGCGTGGGATTGTAAAGGTAACTGCAGTTAAGGCGCCTGGTTTTGGTGATCGTAGAAAAGCAATGCTACAGGATATTGCTATTTTGACAGCAGGTACTGTTATTTCTGAAGAAATAGGTTTAGAACTAGAAAAGACTACTTTAGGGGATATGGGTCAAGCAAAGCGTGTAGTGATTACTAAGGATACTACTACTATTATTGATGGTGTCGGCAATAAATCTGCAATTGATAGTCGAGTAGCACAGATTAATCAACAAAGGGATGAGGCTACTTCTGATTATGATCGTGAAAAATTGCAAGAGCGTGTGGCTAAATTGGCTGGTGGTGTCGCGGTTATTAAAGTTGGTGCTGCAACCGAAGTAGAAATGAAAGAAAAGAAAGCGAGAGTAGAGGATGCTTTGCATGCTACTCGAGCTGCAGTAGAAGAGGGTGTAGTTGCTGGCGGTGGAGTTGCATTAATTCGTGTAGCTAATGGTATTCGTGGCTTGCAAGGTGACAATGAAGATCAGAATGTTGGCATTAAGGTAGCACAACGTGCTATGGAATCGCCTTTACGTCAAATTATGGAGAATGCAGGTGAAGATCCTTCTGTTATTGCTAATAACGTCAGGTCAGGTGAAGGTAATACCGGGTATAATGCTGCCACAGAGCAATATGGTAACATGATTGAATTAGGCATATTAGATCCTACTAAGGTTACTCGTTCGGCTTTACAGTATGCAGCGTCTATTGCTGGTTTGATGATTACTACTGAATGCATGGTTACTGAATTACCAAAAGAAGAAAAACCTGACTTGAGTGGTGCTGGAGCTGGTAATATGGGTGGAATGATGTAATAATTTTATTTTTTGTTGTTTTCTTCTTTTTTTATTGTAAGTAGTGGATGTTAAAAAAAATAAAATTTATTATGTGATAGTGATAGTGCGCGACTTAAACGACCTTTAAGCGGTGGAGCTTGAGGGTCGTTTTATGTCTTATTTTAAAGTTAAAAAATAATTAATGAGAAAAACGAATTTGTGACAGAATAAATTGGTTGTTGTTTATGTTTAGAGTGTTTGTATCAATATTTTAGATGAATTATGTAGTGTAATTAAGATAATGTATTTTATTATTAAAATAATTAGTTAGTTTAGTAATTGTACATTTATGAATTGTATATTCATAGTAATTATTTTAATTAAAAATATTTATTTGTATTTTATGTAATTTTTTACCTTGATTTTGTTTTATTGTTGTTTTATATATCTATTATTTTTTTATTTAAGAAGGTTATCAGGTTGTTATACGATATTAATCATTTATATCCTGGTTTAAAGATTATGCAAAATGGTGAACCATGTATTATTGTTAATAATGATTTTGTAAATCCTGGAAAAGGACAGGCTTTTAGTAGAGTTAGATTTCGTACTTTAATTTCTGGCAAAACATTGGAGAAAACTTTTAAATCTGGTGATTTTGTAAAGTTAGCTGTTGTTATGGAAGTAAATTCGTTATATTTATATAATGATAATGAATTATGGTATTTTATGGATTGTAAAAATTTTGATCAAATTATAGTGGATACACATATTGTTGGCAATAATTTTAAATGGTTATCAGGACAAATTAATTGTATTATAACATTATGGAATGGACATCCAATTACTGTTATTCCCCCTCATTTTGTTGATTTGAAAGTAATTGATGCTGATTCAGGGATCAAAGGTAATACTGCTGCTAATAATACAGGTAGTAAATTAGTTAAATTAATTACTGGTGTAATTATTAAGGTTCCATTATTTATTAAAGTGGGTGAAATAGTAAAGGTTAATACTAAATCTGGAGAATATGTTTCTAGAATAAAATAAAATATATATTTTATTCATAATAGAATAATGAAATTAACAATGTAATTTTTACAAGAAGTATAGGTTTTATGTTGTACTAAAAAAAATGTATGTATGTATAAGTTAGTTGATATCATTTTTTTTGTAGTTGGAATAGATAAAATTTTTTAATTTATTTATTTACATGTAAATTTTGATAATAGTTATAAGAAAAATAATAATTTGTTTAAATTATAAAGAATGTTGTTGCATTTTTTATTTTTTTTTTAATAGTGTTTATATTTTTATGTTAAGTTATTTATCATATGATTTATCATCATGTTTTGTTGTAAAAAATTGATTTTGTTGAATTTGAAAAGGTGGAAATGGTAATATTAGGCCATGTGTTTTGTATGCTTTTAATATGAGTGTGTGTATTTGATGTTTTAAAGGCATACGATATTTTATTTTTGAAGTATATAAACGTATTTCAAATAATGGTAATCCTTGTTGTAGATCTATAAGGTAGACTTCTGGTGCTGGAATATTTAGTACTAGAGAGCAGTTTTTAATAGTTTTTAATAAAATATTAGTAATTTTTTCAATTTCTATATTTGATGGTGCAGGTATTTTTAATATGATGCGTGTAATTGTATTCGTTAATGACCAGTTAGTGAATTGTTTAGTAATGAATTCTTTGTTAGGGACAATAATTTCTTTATGGTCTAGATCAGTTATAGTAGTAGCACGGGTATTAATGTGAGTTATAGTACCTGTTAAATTACGAATAGTAACAGTATCACCAATACGAATTGGTTTTTCAAACAGAATCATAATTCCCGAAATAAAGTTAATAAAAATTTCTTGTAAACCAAATCCTAAACCTACTCCTAGTGCTGCAATTAACCATTGTATTTTCGACCATTCTATACCAATTAATGAAAATCCTATTAATGCTCCTAGAAACATTAAAGTATATTTAGTTAAAGTAATAACAGCATATCCTGTGCCTGGATTAAGATTGAGATGTTGTAAGAGCATTAGTTCTAGTAGTGCTGGTATATTTTTTACTAATTTTGTTGTGATAAAAAGTATTACGATAGAAATTAATATGTCTTTAAGAGTAATTTTGTGCAATTTATTGACTTCTTGTATTGTAGTAATAGTATTCCATAAGGTTATATTTTCTAAGAATTCAAATGCGGGATGTAATTCTGACCATATTATTATTATTGATAATATAACAATAATAGCGAGTATAGATTTTATTAATCGCAGTAATTGAATACTAATTATACGTACGTTGTATATAGTTTTATCGGGAAATTTATTTAATTTTAAATGATAATTATTTGTATTATTATTTTTATGTATTAGTGATTTTTTATTTTCTTTTTGATATTTTATATGTTTTATGAGAATATGACAACGTTGAATAAATATCCAACGTTTAATAATATTGTATAATACTATTAGCATTATCCAAGTAATAACTGATGTTTCTAGTCGTGCTAATAATATTTTCGAGGTTGTTAAATATCCTAAGCAAGAAAATAAAGACGCTATCATAGGTGCACATATTATTACATTCCATAATGATTGATTGATAATATTATTATTGTTGTTGTTTTGATCAAGATATAGCATTAATCCAGATTTTTTTAAATTGTTAGTGATTAAGGTTAAAATAGGACATAATATTATAAAACATAAACGGCTAAGTGTATTGTAAAATTCACGATGATTATATTTTTCAAAGGTAATTAAGGTTATAATTAATATTAAGATTATTATTCTGAATAGAGTATGATGTTTGAGTGCTATTTTTATTTTTGATTTAGGCCATTTAAAGTGATTGATAAAAAGTCCTTTTGGATGTGCAAAATATGAAGTAATAATAGATATCCATAATATAGGTGTGGTAATTAGTACGGCATCTCCGATAGCAACAATAATAGGACAAGTCCATGTATGTCTAAAATTGTAACCTATAGTGATCCATAATATTGGAAAGGGTATAGATATAATGATCGACCAGAATATGTTATGAATAGTAAATGAAAAACGATCTTGTTTAATTTTTTTCATTTTATCATTAATTTTAATTAAAAAAGCGTAGTATTTTTTTTTTGAAGTTAGTTGAAATCCCAGTAATGATATACTAGTAAATAGTGCAAAAACTGTTACTTGGTTGGTGAAAATAACTTTAATCGTATTATTATAAAATTGTTCTAAACTATTATAGTTTATTATTTTTTGTAGGTCTTGGTATATTTGTAATGGATATGACAGGGAAATAGGATCAGCATCAGCTATCCAAAATAAATAGCGATGAGCAGTTTTTTGTATTTCCATTGTTTTTTCTTTGAGTTGTTCGTTTGCTATTTTTAGTTTGGTTAATTCAAGGATTTGAGTATCACATCCAGTAATTAAAATATTTAATAAGTCACGTTTGGTATTTAATTGTGTATATATTATTTTTTTTTGTTCTTCTGTTAGTTGTATATTGTTATTTATTTTATTTTGTAGTGCTTCATAATTTAATTCGTTAATTTGTTCTTCATATTTTAGTCTTTGCGCTCTCCATGCTGCCATATTATTATTTAATAGTTGAGATTTTGGTGTTTTTGGAAGTTTGGATAATTGAGATCTTAAAGTTTTTCCTAGTTCTGGTGATTTATTTAACCATTGTGCTTGTTCTAATAAATTGTTAAGTATTTTTTTTATTTGAGTTATATGCGAGGCGATGTGTTGTTGTTTTAAAATAATGTAATTTATATGGTGTATTTGCTGGTTAAGATCATTATATAACTGTTTATTATTTAGTATTATTTGATTTATTTTGTATGTTAGTTTTTTATTTTTTTCTATTGAAAATTCAGTATTTTCAATTTGTATTTCTGTGTTTTGTTGGTGTATGTTAAGTAATTGTTTCTGAAGTGTTTGTAGTTCTTTATTTAATTGATTATATTTTTTTTTAATTAATTCAGTTTGTATTCGAAATATTTCCTGTTTGTTATTAATGTTTAATTTTGTTAGTTCTAATTCTGCAATTTTTAATTTTTTAGCTGTATGTTGTGCTTCTAATTCAATAAGTTTAATTTTGTCTGTAGAAGTTTTGGATATTTCAGATAGTATTTGTTGTTCTATAACGTTCAGTTCGTTTTTTATTGTTTTTTCTTTTTGAGGTATAGTAGATAATGTATTATTAATACAATTAATTTGGTCCTGTTCTCTTTGTAGTTTTGTTGTCAGATCAATTATTTGATTATTTATTTTTAATAATTGTTGATTTAATTTATCAGTGGAAGATAGTAAATGTATGTTTTCTAATAGTGTTTTATTTGTTTTATTATTTTCTTTTTCATATAGTTGGTGATTTAAAATTAAAAAATTATCTATAGTTTTTTGATATTCTTTTATGTTTTCATTATATGACTGGTTTTGTAATATTGTATCGTTAAAATTTGCGTTGGTTGTTTTTGTGATTGTTTTTTGTGGGTGATGATTGGTCTTTAGTTTTTTTTTATCAGGTTCTTGTATAAGTGTATTGTTTGTTTGTAGTATTTTCGTTGTATTAGTTGCAAAAGCTATATTGTAGGTTGAACATCCTATAAAGTAAATAATAATCAGTTTTATAGCAGCCATGTTTTTGATTGCTTATGTTCGATAATATCGTTATTGTTCTATTTTTATATTATTTATTTTAGCTAAAGGTAAACCTATTTTGCTAATATGATTTGAGTGTAATTGGTGATCAAATGTTATTTTGTTTTTAGGAAATAAGTTAATTACAGTAGATCCTAATTTAAACAATCCCATTTCTTGTCCTTTTGATAAAACTATTTTATTTATTTTATTTGATTGTGCATGATGCCAATGTTTAATTACTCCTTTACGTGGTGGAGTAATTGTTCCTAACCAAACAGTTTCAATACTTCCCATAATAATAGCACCTATTAAAATTTGTGCTATGAGTCCGAAGTTGGTTTCGAACAAACAAATAAGTCGTTCATTACGAGCAAATAAATTTGCAATGTTTTTTGTTATTAAAGGATTTACAGAAAATAAATCTCCAGGTATGTATAATGTTTCACGTAATATTCCATCACATGGCATATGTACTCTATGATAATTACTTGGGGATAAATAAATGGTAGAGAAATTACCATTTTCAAAATAATTAATCATATCGTTATTTCCTGCTAGTAAGGATTCTAAGCTGTAATAATGACCTTTAGCTTGAAGTATATATTTTTTATTTATTTGTCCTATTTGAGAAATTATCCCGTCTGCAGGCATTACTAATATTGAGGGATTGTTGTTGATAGGTCTAGCATTACTTCGTAGTTTACGAGTAAAAAAGGTGTTAAAAGTAGGATATTTTGTTATGTTTGTTTGTTGTACTTCATTCATATTAATTCGGTAAATATAAATAAATAATTTAATCATCCATTGAGTAATTAATCCTCCTCTCCATTGAGCTATTAATCCTATTACTTCAGTAAGCCAGCGTTTGGGTAATATGTATTGTAGTACTATTTGTATTTTATTTAACATTGAGAATATTTTTAGTTTTTATTTGGATTGTCATAGTTGATTTGTGTTTGTTTGTGTTTTTTTTTGGAAGAAGATTCATGTATTCATATTGTATTCACTTATGTTATTGAGTTTGCGTTATATGTTTGTATCATTTTATTTGAAAGTATATATTTAGGAGCATTTGGAATGTATCCTGAAAAATTTATTTTTTTTATTAAAGAATATTGGGATATCTTGTATAGAATTTATTAAAAAAGATCTTGTCAAGTAATATCTGACATATTACGAGTTTTATGTGACTGGAAGTAATTGTTTTTATTGTAAAATTTATAATTTTCATAAGTTACTTTTCTATAATATATTGTGATTTTAATTTAGTTTGGATTAGTTATTTTTATGTGAATTTTATGTTGTTGTGTTTATTAAATTGATGATAAATGTTTTTAACTTACATAACTTTCTTTTCTGTATATTTTTGTTTTTGATGAGATCTTAATTAAGAATTGGTGTTAATGTCAAACAATACCTGAAAATATTTTGTTTTTTATTTAGATATTTTACTGATAATTGTCTATTTAGGCTGAATCTGATTGCTCGGTAAATATAATTGGTATATTTTATTTATATTAATATTATTATATAATATTCGTCAATAATAGCATTTGCTTAGTTAAAGTGTTGTGTTAAGTTAATTTTTATTTAGGTTATTGGTGCGGTGAATTAGATATGCAGGGTTAATTTTCTGTACGAATAAGAATATGTGTTATAGTTGTAGAAATAATTTTATTTTATGTAAGTGCTTTACAAGTTGTAAATATTAGATAATAATTATCTGTGTCATATTTTTTTGTAATCTTGAGTTTAGTCATTGGCGTTAATTTTAGGAAATATTAAATAAAGACCATATCTAATGAATAATAATAATTTGATTTGGATTGATCTTGAAATGACTGGATTGAACCCGGAATTTGATCGAATTATAGAAATTGCCACTTTAATAACTGATGTCAATTTAAATATTCTTGTAGAGGGTCCGGTGTTTGCAATACATCAATCAGACGAACAGTTATCCTCTATGAATGCATGGAATATTCGTACTCATACTTCTAGTGGATTATTAGATAGAGTGAGGGAAAGTAAGTATGATGAATATACGTCATCTGTTTTAACTTTAGATTTTTTAAAGAGATGGGTACCTGCTGGTAAGTCTCCAATTTGTGGTAGCAGTATTGGACAGGATCGTCGTTTTTTATTTAAATATATGCCAGAATTAGAGTCTTATTTTCATTATCATTCTTTGGATGTAAGTACAGTTAGAGAACTGGTTTGTCGTTGGAAGCCAGATATTTTGTCTGGATTAAAAATTTATAAAAATCATCAAGCATTGGACGATATACGAAATTCTGTTTCGGAATTAGTTTATTATCGTGAGCATGTTTTTAAGTTGTAGTTTGATGATGAGAACTCTGTGCCATGATTATATTTTGTATTTTCGTTTATAATATCAATATTTAGTTATGCTTTTTAAACATTTAAAAAACTAGTGGTTTTTTTGTTTTTTGTGTTGTATAAACGTTAAGATGTTATTTTGTTTGTTATATTTTTATATTTGTTTTTTAGATTAAGCGGGAATAGCTCAGTTGGTAGAGTACAACCTTGCCAAGGTTGGGGTCGCGAGTTCAAGTCTCGTTTCCCGCTTATTTTAGATAGATAGGCGTTGTAGATTTATAACATATTCAGAATGTTTATATAAGTGTTTTTTTGGATATGCATTTTTGTCATTTTAACATACTAAATAATATTTAGTTGTTTTTTTATTATTATTGATTGCAATTAAATATGTTTTAATTAAAATATGCTACAGAGCGTGTTTTTTTGCGATTTGTGACCTTTATAATCACTTAAATATTTTATGTCTTTCAAAGTTACCGTAATAATGTGGAACCTATTTTGGATGGAATATTTAATGTCAAATGTTACTAATATATAATATTTAGTCCGTAGATTTATGTATTTATGATGTCGAATTTTAATATTGGGATTTTGGATAGGTGATTGTTGCAGTGTGTTAACTTTTGATCAGTTTAATATGATGTTTTGTCTTGCTTTTGTATTACATAGATTCATGCAAAGTTGAAGTTGTTAATTATTGAAAATTGTGTTTTCTATTGTTAGTAGCTAAATTATAGGGTTTAAAGGAATAAAGGTATTTATGATTAGTTTACATATTTTGTCATATTTTGAATCTATGACGCTGATCATTATAAAAGATAATTTTAGATAATTTGTGGCATTGACTTAAATATTGTTGGTTTATAAAATTTAATTTAAAGATTAATTTATATGATAATGGTTATACATATATTATTTTTATCAATTCTTCAGATTATGTATTTTACTTTAAAAGATGTTATCTGTTTACATAAATCTTAATACTTAATGGTATGCACATACCTGATATGGCTTCTGTTATACTTAAAAAAATAAATTTACTTTAATTTATCTTGCTTTCTTAAATAGGAAACACTGGGGAAAATAATATATATTTTAGGAGATGTTTTGTATGAAGAAACATATATTTTTTTCTTCATGTGACGAATTGACTATTAAGTTAGGAATGATTGTAGGTAGTTTGTGTTTTTCAGGATGTTTAATTTATTTAAATGGTCACATTGGTTCAGGTAAAACTACTTTTTGCAGGGGGCTGTTGTATGCTTTAGGTTATGTTGGTGTGGTAAAGAGTCCGACTTATACATTAATTGAATTATATGAAATAAAATGTTGGATAGTATATCATTTTGATTTATATCGCATAAAAAATATTAAAGAACTTGAATATATGGCTGTTAGAGATTATTTTAACGGTAATGCTATATGTTTGGTAGAATGGGCAAGTCATGGAGTGGGTTTTTTGCCTGTTTCAGATATTGTAGTAACGTTTTATTATTTAAATAGTGGACGTCAAATAATATTAGAATCATCTAGTATTAATGGAGGGAAGATATTAACGAAATTGTTATCACTTTAAAAATTATTTTCATAAAGTTTATCATACAGACAATCATGATATTATCTTTATGTATTTTTTTTGTTTATGTAAAAAATATCGATGTTGTAGCGGCGCTGAGTAGTATTAATGTAGACAATAATATTGATCGATCAACTGTAATTTTGAAATTTAGTTCTATACCTGTTTATAATTTTTTTTCTTTACATAATCCTGAAAGAGTAGTTGTAGATGTGGTTTATCATACTCAAATTAATACTGATATATTTCCAATTAATTTTAATGGTAAAAATTTAATAAAGTGTATAAGGGGCGGTATGTCTTTAAACCAATCTAATTTGAGATTAGTATTTGATATAGGAAGTAATAATAATTTTTATGTTCAAAATATAATACAACGACAAGATGATAATTTTTATTGTTTAGTATTTGTTTTGACAAAAAAAAATCATTTTTCTATAAATGAAATAAATCAATCTACTAACATGTCTTGTTTTAATGGCAAATTATCATTTGCTAATAATAAAAAAAAATTTTTTGATGATGGAATAGCTATAGCAAAAAAACCAGTTATGTTAATATTGCGTAAGTGGAGTATAAAAAATTTTGAACCAATAGTTGTTGCTATCGATGCGGGTCATGGTGGACAAGATCCAGGAGCTATTGGTTTGAATGGATTATGTGAAAAAAATGTTACACTTGCTATTGTTCGTAAGTTAAAAAACAGATTGCATGCAGATAAAATGTTTAAACCAGTTTTGACAAGGAATGGTGATTATTTTATTTCGGTTATGGGTCGTTCTGAAGTTGCTCGCAAACAGGGCGCTGATGTTTTAATTTCAATTCATGCTGATGCATCTTTTAATAAAAATGTTAGAGGATCTTCTGTGTGGATATTATCAAATAGACGTGCTAATAGCGAAATGGGTAATTGGTTATTAGAACAACATGGTAAACGAGCTGAATTACTAGGGGGTGTTGCTACCTTATTAACTAATAAACATGTCAATCCTTATTTTGAGGAGGTGATTTTAGATTTACAATTTTGTTATTCCCAACGAGTAGGATATGAACTAGGAATGTGTGTATTACATTATTTACGTGATGTTGGTGTATTATTACATAAGTCCCGCCCTGAATCATCTAGTCTTGGTGTCTTACGATCTCCTGACATTCCTTCTCTATTAATTGAAACAGGATTTATTAGTAACGTGTTTGAAGAAAAAATGCTTGGTAATGACTATTATCAAGAGAAAATTGCGACTGCAATACATCAGGGATTACGGTCTTACTTTTTGTTACATCCTTTGCATGCTTCGGTATCTATGTCTAATAAAGCATCACATAACGTCAATACAAATAAATTTTAATATAATTAATATGAATATACAATTGTATATTAAAAGTTATATATTTATAATACGTTATAGTTTTAGTTTAGGTTTATATTTTTATCTTTTTGAATTGTTATAGCATGTAATCGGTTGCGTATATTACAACGTATATTTTTATTTGTAATGAATATTTAAGTTGTTCATGCAAGATTTTAAGTGTTTAATTTTATCATACATGTGTTATATATAAATATTGTAGGCATTTTGAAATTCAATGTGATGAATATTGATTGTTTATCTTTAATGAAGGATATTTTACTTGTTGTTTGTTAATAATTATATTTTGTTTACGTGTTATGATGAATTTCTGTTTATATTTTAATGTATTTATTGTGTTTTATTTGTCTGATTAATATTGTTTATAATTAATGTTGCTTGGTGTTTTTTTTTGAAAGTGGTTGTCTTCTGTTGGTACATTGAATATTAGAACTTTTTTGTTTTAAGGTATGTACAAAAATATAACATTGTTTTGACTTGCAATATTAACGTAAAATAATAATCAAAACATTAATGACATTTTGATATTTAATAAGTTTGGATTACTAATAATAGTTTGTTTATTAATTAAATTAAGTTATGATTGCAAAGTACAAACATAATATTAGTTTGTTTTGTTACATTTTTGTCTGTACAGAAATTGATTATTATAAAATACAATTATATGATTCATGGTATGGTAGATGTTCGCTGTCCGTTTGTTATTTTTTTGATGGGTCCGACATCTTCTGGAAAGACTGCATTAGCATTGGCGTTAAAGAAAAAAATATCGATAGAAATTATTAGTGTTGATTCAATGTTAATATATCGTAATATGGATATTGGTACAGCTAAGCCTACCAATGAAGAATTAGTGTTAGCTCCTCATAGGTTAATTAATATTCTTGATCCATCTGAGTCTTATTCAGTTGCAAAATTTTTGCATGATGTTTTTTTTGAAATTTTAGAAGTTATTAATAATGGTAATATACCATTATTAGTGGGTGGCACAATGTTGTATTTTAAATTATTACTAAATGGACTGTCTCCTGTACCTCCGGCGGATTATTTAATACGTGAACAGATTAGACAACAAGCAAGTATGATAGGTTGGCGTGCTCTATACAAAAAATTACAAAAAATTGATCCAATTACTGCAGAAAGAATTCATCCTAATGATAAACAAAGATTACAGAGGGCGTTAGAGATTTTTTTAATATCTGGAAAAACTGTAACTGAATTACATAAAGTATCTTTACAACCATTAGCAAAGTATCAAGTTTGTCAGTTTGCTATTTTACCAGAGCATCGTGAATTATTGCATAGACGAATAACACATCGATTTTATCGTATGTTAGATATTGGATTTGAAAAAGAAGTGCAGGCTTTATATACTAGACCTAATCTTCATGAAGCGATGACATCTATTCGTAGCGTAGGATATCGTCAGATGTGGTTATATTTGTCTGGCAAAATTAACTATACGAATATGATATCAAGCGCTATTCATGCAACATATCAACTTGCTAAACGTCAAATGACTTGGTTACGTGGATGGGATGATAGTGTTTATTTTTTAAATAGTGCAGATATTTCTGACGCTGTTAGTAGAGTATTGCGAGTTATTAGTCCGTTTTTATATAGCAAGAGACACATGCGTAGTAAAATAAATAAATAGTTGATTTGTTTTATAATGATTTAGTTTTATTAAAATTTAATTTATTTTTATGTTATAATTTAGAGATCAAGATTATAATAATTAACCTGCATGAGTTAATGTTTTTATAATGTTCTAATTGGAAATTAGAACATTATAGTTTTTAAAGAATTTTCGATATTGTTAATATAAATCAAGTGAGACGCAAAATGTAAAAGTTTTTAATTATTTTATATGTAGATACATTAGATAATTATTTTGGGATATTATATTTTGTTTAGATTTTTACATTTCACATTATTTTCTATTAGAAGTATTATACTATTGATTGCATCGTTTTTGTGTTTTTATTTGTGATAATGAGGTTGATTTTTTTTGTTTAGACATTATTCTCGTTTTGGTCAAGCTATATTAGTACGTGTTTTTTTTAAAAAAAAAAATATAGAAGTGTTGCAAGAATTTAAAAATTTGGTTACTGCATCTGGTATAAAAATATTTCGAGTGATTACTGTGTGTCGCAGTTCTCCACATCCTAAGTTTTATGTTGGCACAGGAAAAATTAAGGAAATTGCATTTTTAGCTAAAAATAATTTAATTCCAGTTATTATTTTTGATCATATTTTATCACCGAATCAAGAAAAACATCTTGAAGATTTATGTCAATGTAAAATTATTGATAGAACAGAATTAATTCTTCATATATTTTCGCAACGAGCAAAGACTAGTGCGGGAAAATTGCAGGTCAAATTAGCGCAGTTGCGTTATCTTAGTACCCGTTTGGTACATGGATGGACACATTTGGAAAAACAAAAAGGAGATATAAAAAGGTTACGTGGTCCTGGTGAAACTCAGTTAGAAGTTGATAGACGGTTACTACGTACTCAAATTAATCATGTTCTTTTTCGTTTAAAAAAAGTAGCTAAGCAACGAGAACAAGAACGACAATCTCGTGCTCGTAGTAATATTCCAAGTGTTTTATTAGTAGGATATACTAATGTAGGTAAATCCACTGTTTTTAATTTATTAACTAATTCTTCAGTCTATATTGCTAATAAATTTTTTGCTACTCTTGATCCTATTCATAGACGCATTGCCGTGCATGGTATAGGTGAAGTAATATTAATAGATACAGTAGGTTTTATTAAAGATTTTCCTTCTGATTTAGTTTCTGCTTTTCAGGTTACTTTACAAGAAGCATTGTATGCAACATTGTTGTTACATATTGTTGATGCATCTGATGATCAATATGAAGAAAAAATTGCTGCAGTGATTCATATTTTAGACAAAATTAAAATTCATCATATACCAATACTTACAGTTATGAACAAAATTGATCTTTTAGATGATTTTAAACCTCGTATTGATCGTGATGTTGATCATTATCCTACGAGAGTTTGGATATCTGCTAAAAATACTATAGGTCAAGCATTATTCATACAAACATTAAGTGAATGTTTATATGGTATCATGATGCAATATGAATTATTGTTACCACCCGAGGCTTATTATTTGAATGTTAAATTTTATCAAATGAAAGTTGTTCAATATTGTCGAATTAAACCTGATGGTAATTTTTATTTAATTATAAAATTATCTATTGCAAATTGGTTGAAATTATGTCAGCAATATTCCTTTTTGAATAAATATTTAATTACAAATAGTTCACAAAGGTGTTTATAATGTGATATTTAATAAAATTTGTTAATGTTTTATTTTATTGTAGGAGATACAACTTATGGCTTTGAATTGGCCTGTGTATTTTATAAATAATCATGATCCATGGGAAAGAAAAAGTGATGGTGATAAAAATTCTATTAAAAACAATCAAAATAAAAAAAATTTTTTAAATTTTAATAGATTTGTGTGTAATATTATTCGTAAATTAATTAAATTTAATATTGGTGGTAATAATAGTGTGAATGGTATACCAGAGAGAAAAGGTTATTATTATTGTGGAATAGTTCTTTTTGTAGTCGTGCTATGTTGGATAATTAGTGGTTTTTATACTATTAAAGAAGCAGAGCGCGGAGTTATCTTACGTTTTGGGAAATTTAGTCATTTGGTGTATCCTGGGCTTAATTGGAAACCTATTTTTATTGATGTTGTAATTCCTGTAAATGTAGAATCGGTGCGTGAATTAGCGGCATCTGGTATGATGTTAACATCTGATGAAAATGTAGTACGAGTTGAAATGAATGTTCAGTATCGTGTTACTGAACCAGAGAGATATTTGTTTAGTGTAATTAATGCTGATGATAGCTTACGTCAAGCTACCGATAGTGCGTTACGTGGCGTGATTGGGAAATATACCATGGATCGAATTTTGACGGAAGGACGTACTGTTGTACGTAGTGATACTCGTCATGTTTTAGAAAATACTATTCATCCTTATAATATGGGCATTACTCTTCTTGATGTCAATTTCCAAACAGCTCGTCCACCTGAAGAAGTTAAGGCGTCTTTTGATGATGCAATTGCTGCACGAGAAAATGAACAACAATATATTCGTGAGGCAGAAGCATATGCAAATGAGGTACAACCTCGTGCTAATGGTCAGGCACAACGTATTTTAGAAGAAGGCAAGGCTTATAAGGCGCGTACTGTATTTAAAGCACAAGGAGAGGTGGAGAGATTTTCTAAAATTTTGCCAGAATATAAAGCTGCTCCTAAAATTACTCGAGAAAGATTGTATATAGATACTATGGAACGTGTATTATGCAGCACACGTAAAGTGCTCGTTAATGAGCAATTTGTAAATAACATTTTTATGTTACCTGTAGAATTTTTCGCCGGAAATTGTGATAAAAATAATCAAAATGTTGATGTTATTAATAATGCTTTACGATCATCAATGATTGATAATAATAATAATGCAGATAAGGTTCTTTCAACCTATCAGCAGGGTGATAATGTTAATAAGAAGAAGAACAATATAATTAATAAAAAGAGAAGTAATTAATCTAAATCGAATTAGTTATTAATAAGACCAGTTCATTGGTGGGAAAGGTAAGGGGTGTGGACAGGATGCGCAATTTTTTGGTGTTAGTTGTTGTTGTAGTATTGTTTGTGTTATGTTCTTCGTTATTTATTGTTCAAGAAGGACAGCGAGGTATTATATTACGGTTTGGTAAAGTTTTGCGTGATATAGATAGCAAACCTTTGGTTTATAATCCAGGTTTGCATATAAAAGTACCATTTATTGAAACGGTAAAGAATCTTGATGCTCGTATTCAAACTATGGAAAATCAAGCCGATCGTTTTGTCACCATGGAAAAAAAGGATTTAATTGTTGATTCTTATGTAAAATGGCGTATTAGTGATTTTAGTCGTTATTATTTAGCAACTGGTGGAGGAGATGTTTCTCAAGCTGAAGTTTTGATAAAACGTAAATTTTCTGATCGTTTACGTTCTGAGTTGGGTAGGCTTGATGTTCAGGGTATTGTTACAGATTCACGTAATAGATTGATGAATGATGTACGGGATTCATTAAATTATGGTACTCCGGGTCATGTTTATAATAATTCACAACAATTAGCGATAGTTGATAATGTTATTAGTTCTGCAGTTTCCCATATTGAATTAGAACCATATAATTGTACTTTTGTTACTAATCCTAATAGTATGGCAGCATTAGGTATAGAAATAGTTGACGTACGTATCAAACAAATTAATTTACCTACAGAAGTTTCTGATGCAATATATCAACGTATGCGTGCAGAGCGAGAAGCTGTTGCTCGTCGTCATCGGTCTCAGGGTCAGGAAGCAGCTGAAAAGTTGCGTGCTACTGCGGATTATGAAGTAACTCGTACTTTAGCTGAAGCAGAGCGTCAGTCTTTAATTATTCGTGGTGAAGCAGATTCGGAAACTGCAAAATTATATGCTGATGCTTTTAATGAAGATCCATTGTTTTATTCTTTTGTGCGTAGTTTAACTGCTTATGAAAAGAGTTTTAATAATAATAATAATATGATGATATTAAGTCAAAATAGTGATTTTTTCCGTTTTATGAATTTACCAAAGAAAGATATTGTTAAATAAATAAATTATTAATATCTAATTTAAATTGTATTTTAGTTTTGTTAACAATGATAATATGGATCATAAAAAACGTTTATTTTGTATGTTGGTAGTTAAGTAATATATATATAATACATTTATTGTTTTTTTGATTGTGATTGTATAAGTGATATTTTAGTCTAGATATTAATCGATTAAATGTAGTAAAAAAATTGGATAATGATGCGAAAAAATATTGTAATTTTAGGTACGCAATGGGGCGATGAAGGTAAGGGGAAGATAGTTGATTTGCTAGCTAGCGATGCAAAATATGTAGTACGTTATCAAGGTGGAGATAATGCTGGTCATACTTTATTTTTAAATAAGGATAAGATTGTTTTGCATGTGATACCTTCTGGAATTTTGCAGGATGGTGTTGTTGGAGTGATTGCTAATGGAGTAGTATTATCACCGTTCTCTTTAATCAGAGAGATACAAGAGTTAGAAAAACGAGGTATTATGGTACATGATCGTATATTTATTTCTGAATCTTGTTTTCTTATTCTTGAGTATCATGTTGCTATGGATATAGCAAGAGAAAAATTGCGTTATTCAAGTGCGATAGGTACCACTGGATGTGGTATTGGACCAGCTTATGAAGATAAAGTTGCACGTAGGGGTTTGCGTGTTAGTGATTTGCAAAATTTACAAATTTTTTCAGATAAATTAAAAGAAGTGATGGACTATTATAATTTTCAGTTGGTAAATTATTATAATGTAAATGCTATTGATTATTATAAGGTCTTAGATAATATTACTAGGATATCTGATTTTTTAATTTCTATGTCAATGGACGTTACTGAGTTATTGAATAATGCTTATAAAGATAAATCTTTAATGATTTTTGAGGGAGCTCAAGGATCATTATTAGACATTGATCATGGTACTTACCCTTATGTGACTTCTTCTAATACTATTTTAGGTAGTGTTTCTATTGGTTCTGGATTAAGTCCTTATTGTATAGATTATGTTTTAGGAGTAGCGAAAGTTTATGCTACTCGTGTTGGTTATGGTCCATTTCCTACTGAATTATTTGATGATATAGGAGCATTCTTGTGTGTTAATGGAAATGAGTTTGGATCAACTACTGGGCGTCGACGTAGAACTGGTTGGTTTGATGTTGTAGCACTTCGTCGTATAGTACAGATTAATTCTTTTTCTGGTTTTTGTTTGACTAAACTTGATGTATTAGATGGGTTGAAAGAAATAAAAATTTGTGTTGCTTATCGTATGTCAGATAATTCTATAATATACAAGATGCCGTCCATTTTAAAAAGTTGGGAGGTTATTGAACCAATTTATGAAACTTTGTTAGGTTGGAATGAAAGTACTGTTGGCATAAATATATTTAATAAGTTACCTCAAGCTGCACGTCGTTATATTCAACGTATTGAAGAGCTTATTGAAATTCCTATTCATATTATTTCTACAGGTCCTGGACGTCAAGAAACTATTATTTTACAAAATCCATTTTTTGTATAGTTTATTTTTGTATAAGTATAAAATTTTTACTAATTTAGTTTATTATTATTTGATAGGTTGTATGTTTTTAAATTATTTGTATTAACATAATTAAGTAATGTTTTGTTAAAGATATTTGAGATGCACGTATGATATTGTTTGAGGTTTCTTTTATTTTTTAAATTAAAATTATATTATTTTGATTTCATGTTATTTTAATTTTTTATATAAAAATTAATATAGTTAATGCAGATGTTTTAATATAGTATATTTATTTAAAATATTTATGATAATGCATTGAAAATATTTAGTGTTGAAGTAATTATTAGTTGTATACTTAGACATATTTTGCACAATGTTTTGTATTACAGGTTGTTTGAATAAGTAATGTTTGTAGGAATTTTATGATTTTTTTTATTATGAGTACATGATGTATGTTGAATGTTTTTAATTATTTTATTATATAATATATATATAATTTATGTAAAATTTATATAACATAATGGTTGAGTTTGTTTATGGTATTCATATTATACAGTCTTTGTTAGATTTTAGTCCTAAGTGTTTTTTAAAAGTTTATGTTCTTGATAATTATCACAATAATTATAGATTAAAAATTTTAATTGAACGGTTAGAGAAGATTTGTATTATTAAAAAAGTAAAAAATCGTCATTTTTTGTATAAACAAGTTGGTGTATTAACTCACCAAGGAATAATTGCTGAAATACATAAAAAAAATTATTTTCAGGAAAGTTATTTGTTGGAATTGTTAATTAAAGAAAAAAATCCGTTAATTTTAGTTCTTGATTGTATTACTGATCCTCATAATTTGGGAGCATGTTTGCGTTGCGCTCATGCTTTTGGTGTACATGTTGTTATTATTCCTCGTAATCGTTCTTCTCAGATGAATGCTACTGTTAGGAAAGTAGCTAGTGGTGCTGCAGAAATTGTTCCTTTGATTCGTGTTACTAATTTAGTACGTACGTTACAATTACTGCAAAAATATGGTATACGAGTAGTTGGTACCATATTGCAATCAAATCATTATTTAGGCCAGAGTCAATTGTTAGGTAAATTAGCATTAGTTATGGGATCTGAAGGGACGGGTATAAGATATTTAACCAGAAAAACTTGTGATGAATTAATTAGTATTCCGATGATTAGTTCTTGTGCTTCATTAAATGTTGCTGTAGCCACAGGAATTTGTTTATTTGAAGTATTAAGACAAAAAATGGTTTGTAATTATTAATTTAAATATATTTTGTTAATTTTGGGTTTTGTTTAAGAAATAGGATTTGTTATTTTTATGTTTATAATGAAGATAGTAGAGGATATTTTTAAAAGTTTTGTTATATTGTGTGAATTTAAATGACCAGGTATTGTATATTATTATTCAATAGATTTTGTAGTTGATTGCGAATTTTATGCAAATTTTATTATAAAATTTTGCTCTTGCATGGTGTTTTAAATTTGTGATAATATTGTTGTTATAAAGTTATTATCATAATCTTAGTAGTCATTGTATTTGATTTCATTTTTATCGATAATTTATATTAATATTTTGTTGATTCAAATCAGTCATTAAATTATGATAAAGTTGTGTTTGGTGTTGGACAATATGAGTTAATTAAGACAATTTAATAGTTGGAGTAATAATATAATGCGACATTATGAAATTATTTTAATGATTCATCCAGATAAAAGTGAAATTGTTAGTAACATGATTGATCAGTATAAAAATGTTATTTTAATTAATAATAAAGGTATTATTCATCGTGTAGAAGATTGGGGTAGGCGATCTTTAGCATATCCTATTAAAAAATTGTATAAAGCTCATTATGTGTTATTGAACATAGAGGTATCTTGTAAAACTATTTTTGAGTTGGAGAGTCTTTTTAAGTTTAATGACGATATTATTCGTAATATGATTATTAGGCGTAAAAAAGCGGTTACTGATTTATCTCCAATTATGCAAATAAAAGATGAACCTATTGATATTGTATCTGACAGGGTTAATTATTATAATAAGACTAAATTAAATATTTAGATGTAATTAATTTATTAATGTGCTATAATAATTGTTGATGTTTTATTATCATAAAGTAAAAAAATAGAAAAATTAAATATATTGTATATCATTTTATGTATTAGGGTTGTGAATGTGAGTTTTTAATAAATGTAATGAGTGTTTATAAAAGCATGGTGTTTGTGTTTTTTTATTTTAGTGATTAAGTATTTATGTAAAGTAAATTTTGGAAAAGTTTTTATGGTTCGTTATTCTCGTAGTCGTAAGTTTTATAAGTTTACTGTGGAAAAATGTGTTGAAATTGATTATAAGGATATATCTAAATTAAGAAATTACATTATAGAAAGTGGCAAGGTTATTCCCAGTAGGATAACTGGGACCCGTGCGAAATTTCAGCGTCAATTATCTCGTGCTATTAAGAGAGCGCGTTATGTTGCATTTATACCATATACAGACAATCATATTTAAATTTTAATTATTTATTGAGTTGAGTTGTTTTTATGAAACTTATGCAAGTTATATTGTTAAATAAAGTAGATAGATTAGGTGAAATAGGTACATTAGTTAATGTAAAAGCAGGTTATGCTCGTAATTTTTTATTTCCGCAAGGAAAAGCTATTACAGCTACAAAGAAAAATCTTTTGTATTTTAAAAATACGCAACTTAAATTACAGGAGAAATTAATAGAATCACATGCAATTGCTAAAATACGTTTGGAAAAACTGAATAAACTTGGTTCTATTATTATTTTGTCCAATAAAGTAGGTGTAGGGGGTAAGTTATTTGGCTCTATTGGTGCTCTTGAGATAGCTAATGCTATAACTAATTTAGGTGTTCAAGTATCAAAAAATGAGGTAAAATTGCCAAATAAAAGAGGATTGCGTGTGATTGGTGATCATGAAATTAAGGTTCAATTATGTAGTGATCTTTATTCCACTTTGATTATTACTGTAAAGTCACAAGTGTAATATTTTTGTTAGATGTTTGTTTAATAAAATAAATTTAGTATTGTAATTTTACTATGTATTATATACAGTTTTAATATTTTATATTAATTATTTTATAGCAAAAAGAAAAATTAAGTAATATGTGTAATCAAAATTTTTTATTTTGATTTTTTTTTGATGGTTATATATATGAAGATTTTGTTATTATTATGATAAGAGAAATTAGTCAGCTGGCTCGTAAAGCTGGAAAAGAGATCATGTTATTTTATAATGGTAAAAGAGTGTTAAATTTAAATACAAAACGAGATGACACTCCAATAACTTCTGCTGATTTAATTTCGCATCAAATAATTGTATCGGGTTTACATAGATTAACCCCGGATATTCCTATTATCTCTGAAGAAGGTAGTGTAAATTTTAATAAAAGTGTGAATTATAATGTTTTTTGGCTAATAGATCCATTGGATGGTACTAAAGAATTTTTATATCATAATAGTGAGTTTACTGTTAATATAGCTTTAATAAATTGTGGTACTCCTGTAATGGGAGTGGTATATGTTCCAGCTATCAATGTTTTGTATGCTGCTAGTAATGGTAAAGCATGGAAAGAGGATGGTTATGGCAAAAGATTTTTTATTAATGTAAAAAAAAATTACCCACCTACAGTACTTGTTAGTCGTTTTCATCCAGATAAATATTTTTTAGATAAATATTTGATAAAGCTGGAACAATATAAAATTATTTATGTAGGTTCTTCATTAAAATTTTGTATGATAGCTGAAGGTGTTGCACAGTTATATCCAAGGTTTTCTTCTATTAAAATATGGGATACTGCTGCAGGTTATGCAGTTGCTGTGGCTGCTGGTGCTAAAATTATTGATTGGTATGGTAATGTTTTGATTTATGGTCCATTTAATTCATTTTTAAATCCAGGTTTTGAGGTATCATTATCTTAAAATGTTTATATAGTTGTTGGAAAATTATAAAAAATGTTTTTTGTTTTGTATTTGGATTTTGCATAAATTTTGTTTTTACAGTTTATTGTTATTTTATGTATCGAGATTTAGTTTAGTAATAATTAATATGTCATAAATAATGACATATTAATTATTAAATGATTTATTATTAAATAAATTTAGAATTATAGTACAGTAGTAAAGTTTATTTTTTGTATTATTTTTTAGTTATATAATTATTGATTTATTATATTATTGAATTTTGTTATTTTATTAGGGTTTGTCATAAATATATATTATGATCTGTGTACTTTAAATTTATGTAATTGTTTAAATTTTTTCTGTAATTTTATTATTGTATTGATATTTTAAATAATTCAAAAATTTGATTGTATATAGAAAATGGAATCAGTATTGATTATATAATATGATTTATTTTAAGTAATTAATTAATTATAAAGTTTTAATTTTTTGAAAAATTCAATGTTCTGTATATTAGTAAGTTTATAAATTGAAAACAGTATTATCATTACAAATATTGTTTTTGTTTTTATTGTTGATATTTAAAGTATTTTTTAATTAATATTTAATTATGTATGGGATTATTAGAGTTGTTAAAATAATTTTTTTGTAAGTTTTATAAATAAAAAAATTTTTATATTATTTTTTAATTATATATTTTTTAAAATGTTACTTTATAGTAATGTTGCGCTATTTTTTATGACGTCATATAACAAAAAAATAGATTGTTTGTATTGGTAATATTGTATGTTTTTTATTATAATGTTTTTATTTTACATTTATTACATATTTAAATATGTAATTTAGAACAAATGACATAAAATGATGGATTAATGTATATAGAGATAGATATATTTATGAACTACATGTAATGTTTTTTAAAAGAAGTTTTTATTTTGATTGTAAAATTTTCTCAATGTTTTCGTGATTATTCATGGGTAAAATGGTTTTATTACTATAACTGTACAGCGTTTTGTTTTATTATATTGTATTTTTATTATGTTGTAATAGTTTATTCATAAGTTATATTTTTTGATTTAAATTTTTGCTTTTTATATTATTATAACTTGGATTATAATTAAAAGTTTTATATATTTTAAAATATAAAGTTGATATAAAGCAATAAAGTATTACGATATTTTGTATTATTTATTTTATCCATAATGTATATTGTTTATTTGTGTTTTTTAAGGTAGGATTTTATTTTTATACACAGTTCTTTAATTCCATAATTTTTAATTCCAGAAATTAAATGATGTTTGTTTTTCCATTTTAAGATAGATAGTATTTGTTTGGTTTGTTTGATTGCTTCATTGATAGGCATTAAGTCTATTTTGTTAAAAATTAACCAACAAGTTTTGTTAGTAAGTTCGTTATTATAATATTTTAGTTCATTATTTATGATATTAATATTTTTTATTATATTTAAAGTATTCAGTGGTTTTAATTCTATGAAATGTAGTAATATTTTACATGGTATTAGGTGTTTTAAAAATTTTATGCCTAATCCAGATCCATTATAGGATCCTTGAATTAATCCTGGAATTTCTATAATAGAATAATTATGTTCATAATTATTATTTTTTATTTTACCTATTTGAGGTATTAGTGTAGTGAAAGGATATTCAGCTACTTGTGTTTTTGCTGTTGATATTTTATTTAAAAATGTAGATTTACCAGTGTTGGGCAGTCCTAATATACCTATATCAGTGATAAGGATCAATTCTAATTGTATTTCAATTTTTTCTCCTTCTTTTCCGTTTTTTTTATATTTTTGCATGTCGTAATTTACATATGGTTTGCAGAAATAATTATTTCCTATACCATGACGACCACCTTTAGCTATCATTAAGTGTTGCTTATGATATAGTAAGTTTCCTATTTTTTGTTTTGTATTTACATTGTATACAATAGTGCCTATGGGGACTTTGATAATAGTATCTGCACCTCGTTTACCTGTACGTCCTCTACTTTTTCCATTTTGACCATGGTTACCAAGAAAGATTTTTTTTAATAAAAAATTGTTTAATGTATTGGTATTTTTATCTGCTAGTAAATATACGTCACCTCCGTCTCCTCCATTACTATTCATTTGTATATGATGATATGTATTATATTTTTTATTAAAACGTTTAATATAGCCATTACCTCCATGGCCAGCTTGTACTAAAATATTTACTTTATCTATAAATTTCATTGTTTTATTTTTTATTTGTTTTTATTATTATGATAATTCTATTGGTTTTACTTTTTGCTAAATTTTATTTTTTTATTTTTTTAAATAAAAACGTAGTATAAATCTTTATAAAACGGTTATATGTACATACATATCTTTTGATATATTTAATTTTATTATAAAATATGATGTATTTTAACGTTCTAAGTAACAATTGTTGCTATGTTATGAAAAAATGTTTTTATAAATTTAAGGTCTTGTTGTGAATTTATATTTTTTCATTATTTATTTTATTTTTCTTATAGTTATATAAAAACTATAACCATATTGATCATTTTTTTATTTTTTCAAATATTTAATAGTTTTATATGAATTATTCATTAGTAACGTTAACAAAAAATTTGTGGTGTTTTTTGTTTTTTTTTGTTGTAAATTTTACTATACCGGATTTTAAAGCAAATAAAGTATAATCTTTACCACAACCTACATTTATGCCTGAATGAAATTTGCTTCCACGTTGGCGTATAATTATGTTACCCGCATTTACTTTTTCCCCGCCATAATGTTTTAAACCTAAACGTTTACTTTTCGAATCTCTTCCATTGCGAGTTGAACCACCAGCTTTTTTATGTGCCATTTTTATTAATTTTCATCCTAATTAATTGTTGTTAATATTTATTATTTTTATATTTGTAAACCATTGACGATGCCCTTGGGTTTTACGAAAATGTTTTCTTCTTTTAAATTTAATAATTTTTATTTTTTTATTTTTATTATGTGATATTGTTTCTGCTTCAATGGTTTTATTTTTGATAAAAGGATTGCCAATTTGAATATTGTTCGTATCAACAATGATCATTATTGTATTGAATGTTATTTTTTCACCTATTTTTGTAGGTAATTTTTCAATTTGTATTGTTTGTCCTTCAGTGACCTGGTATTGTTTGCCACCGTTTTGAAAAACTGCGTACATAATGACCTCATTGTTGTCTTGATGTTTATTTTTAATGAAAAGTATGTTATTTATTAGTTAAATTGATAACATCATAATTTAAACGATATAAATATTAAAGAGATTTAATCACGAAAAATAAAAAATTTTTTTTGTTTTAGTGTATTTATTTTATAGTTGTTGGTGTAATGATGATATTTATATTAATTATGTACAGTATAAATGAAATGTAATATGTATGAAATTTATTAAAGCATATAATGAATTTTAAAGAAATTATTGAATTAGTTGCGCGGGACATGTCAGATGTTAATATAATGATTTGTGAACGTCTAATTTCTAAAGTTAGTTTAGTCAATAAATTAATTGGCCATATTCTTAGTACTGGCGGCAAACGAATTAGACCTATCATTGTTTTGTTGATATCAAAAATACTTAAATATAAAAGACAGCATATTACTATAGCTACATTAATAGAATTTATTCATATGGCAACATTATTGCATGATGATGTTGTAGACCATTCTGATTTACGTCGAGGAAAAGTAACAAGTAATATAGAATTTGGTAATACTGCAAGTATTTTAGTAGGAGATTTTATATATACTAAAGCTTTTCAAATGATGATTTCATTAGGATCTTTAAAAATATTATCTTTAATATCCCGAGCAGTTAATGTAATTGTAGAAGGTGAGTTGCTGCAATTAACGAATTGTAATAATCAAAATATTTCTATAGAAAATTATATGCAAATTATTTATAGAAAAACTGCTAAATTATTCGAAGTTGCATCACAATCATCTGCTATTTTGGCAGGTGCTAATGCTTGTCAAGAAGCGTCTTTACGTAATTATGGGCGTTATTTAGGTATGTCTTTTCAGTTAGTTGATGATTTATTGGATTATGTTGCTGATAGTAAAATATTTGGTAAAAACATTGGTGGTGATCTTAATGAAGGGAGATTGACTTTGCCTCTTTTGCATGCTATGAAATATTCTACTTCAATGGAAAGTTTATTGATTAAACAGGCAATTGGGGAAGGTAATAGTAGAGATTTTTTAACAGTTATTGTTGAAGTAATGCATAAATATGGTTCTTTAGAATATACTCGTGAATGTGCAAAGAAAGAATCGGATAAAGCAATTGCTTGTTTAAGTGCATTTAAACCATCACCATATCTTAGTGCATTAAAAAGTTTAGCCAGCATAGTAGTACATCGTGATGTATAAAGTTGTAATGTAACAGTAATTGGTTTGTTTGTATATTAATGGTAAAAGATATAAAAGATTGTTTATTTTGTGTTATGCTATTATGGCATTATCGTATAATGTTATTTCAATATTAATTGTTATGTTAATAGAAATTGATTTAATTTTGTATATATAGTGGTCGTACTAGTTTTTATATTAAATTATTTAATTATGAATGATTGATGTGTCTGAAAGTTAGTTTTTGCATTAGTTTATTATTTTTAGTTAACTTTTTTTAATTAGATATTTATTCAATAAATTTTTTATTAAAAATGAGTAGATATTTTGTAATTATTAGGAATAATGTATGAATTTTAGTCGAATACCAGCAGGTAGGAAAATTCCGGAAGATATTTATGTTATTATTGAAATACCTGCTCATTCCAGTCCAGTTAAATATGAAATAGATAAACATAGTGGTCTTTTATTTGTCGATAGGTTTATAAAATCTACAATGTCTTATCCTTGTAATTATGGTTATATAAATTACACTTTATCTTTAGACCAAGATCCAGTTGATGTATTGATTCCTACTCCATATCCTTTACACCCGAAGTCAGTAATACTTGGCCGCCCAGTAGGTATGTTAAAAATGATAGATGAATCTGGTAAAGATTATAAGATAATAGCGGTACCGCATGATAATATATCCACTGATTATAAGCATATTAAGGATATTAATGATTGTTCTCAATTATTACGAGAACAAATTGTTTATTTTTTTGAGCATTATAAAGATTTGGAGGCAAATAAGTGGGTAAAGATTATTGGTTGGGATGATGTTTTATCTGCTCAACGAGAGATTGTTTGCGCATGTAATCGTTTTATGAAATAAGTACAGATTATTATGTTATAATTATGCTTTTTGTCGTTTAATGGATTATTTTTGTTTTTTCAATAAAAATAATAGGAGTGGTTATTGATTATTGTTTATTTTGATTATAGTTAAATAATTAAATTGATATTAAAAAAATAGATTAATGATTGATTATTTTAGTAGTATGTATAATGAAAGTTTCTGTCGTAATGATGTTTATTGTGTTGTTTGTTTTAAAAAAATATTTGTACGATGATGCATAAATTTAAATGTTTAAATATAGTAGATAATAGGGTTACGATTGTTAGTTTATTATGTTTTTAAAAAATGAATATTGTTAAATATTAAATGTGTAATGACTATTTTATTTGTTTTATTTTAATACATTATGTATTAAAATGTTTATTTTTTTGAATTGCGATAATTGCGTAAAATATACAGAATTATGTAAATTTAAAAGAACATATTAATTATTTATGTTTATTAAAATATTAATAATATTGGTTTATTATTATATTTTTTTATTGGCTTAATCATTGTGTCATTAATTCGCTGAATTTTTTTTGTGATTTATTTAGTGTTTATAATTATACTTGTATCAAGTATATATAATGATTATAGGGTGTTTTTTTGTTTTTTTATTTTATGTACTAATTTAATAATTATTATTATTTTCGGAGTATATTATTTATTATTAAAATGGTACACATCTAATTTGATTATTAATTATTTTATATAGAGATGATATATTGTTAAAAATATAAGTTTACGAACATGTGTTTATAACAAAACTTGAATATGTTAGATATGGAACAATGTTATACGGTGAAATATATTTTAGAATTATCACAAAGATATTTTGTTGTGTATTTAAATAGTTAGCTACATTGTTTTTGTTTGTTTTATAGCAAATGTGAACGTATTTGTTATTTATATATTGATATAATCAATGTGTTAAGGAGTGGATGATATGAATCAAATTCCAATGACTGTATATGGTTTTAAAAAATTAAGGAAAGAACTTAATTATTTAAAAAATATACGTCGCCCGGAGATTATTAAAATTATTGCTGAAGCTCGTGAATATGGGGATTTAAAAGAAAATGCTGAGTACCATGCTGCGCGTGAGCAACAAGGATTTTGTGAGGGGCGTATTCAAGAAATTGAAACAAAACTTTCTCATGCTTGCATTATAGATATAACTAAAATATCTCCTAATAATACAGTGATTTTTGGGTCTACAGTAAGTATTAAAAATTTAAATACAGGAATTACACAAACGTATCGTATTGTTGGTGATGATGAAGCTGATTTTAAGAAAAATATGATTTCAATTAATTCTCCTATAGCTCGTGGATTAATTGGAAAAAAGGATGGAGATATTGTAATTATTAGAACCCCGGGTGGAGAGGTGGAATATAAAATACTTAAAGTAGAATATATTTAAAGGTATAATAAAATATATAATTTGTTTTATTTAATTATTTTTCGTGTTCAATATTTTTAACAGTTTGTAAATAGATATATTTCGAAATTTAGCAATGTAGATATAAAATGATCTTGTTGGGTTCATGTGATATAATTGTATACATAAAAATATTTGTTTGTTTTATATTTTAAAGAATTGATTAATTTTTATTTTGTTTGTTATTTATATTTAGGAACCAAAATATTTTAAGTTAATTGGTTAATTATAAGCAATTACTATTTCTTGTAAATAAGATATAGGGATGTAAATTATATTGGTTGTTTTCATAATATTTTATGATGTTGTGTGTTTTTTATTTTAAATTTTATAACGTTTTTTGTGATTACACTATATAAGTTATATATTTAGTGTATTTTGTGTTTTCTTTTTGTAGATATTTGTAAGATTTTATTTTATTTAAATGTAATCTCTTTTATACTAGCTTTTATATTCACATGATCTAGTATTTATAATTGAAAAAAAAGAATGTGTTATGGTGATGCGAAGACGTTCTGTAAGTTCTAGTAGATGGTTGTATAATCATTATAATGATCAGTATGTTCAGCAAGTTTTTCAAAAACAACTGCGATCCCGTTCTTGGTTTAAATTAGCAAGTTTACAATGTAGCGATAATTTTTTACGTCCTGGTATTGCAGTAATAGATTTAGGTTCGTCTCCTGGTGGTTGGTCGCAATATATAGTTAATAAGGTAAGAAATATCCGTGTTGTGGCTTGTGATATTTTGCCTATGCATCCCATTAAAGGAGTAAATTTTTTGCAAGGTGATATTAGTGAAAATAAAGTATTAAATTTTTTATTTAATTTATTGAATAATAAGAAGGTTCAAGTTATTTTGTCTGATATGTCTCCTAATATAAGTGGTAAAGCGGAAATTGATATTCCTAAATCCATATCTTTAGGTGAGTTAGTTGTAGATATATGTAGAAATGTTTTAGAAATTAATGGTGTTTTAGTAGTAAAAGTTTTTCAAGGAGAAGGTTTTGATAGATATTTATGTCATATACGTACTTTATTTACTGAAGTGAAAGTTCGTAAACCTCATGCTTCTTGTGTAAATTCTCGTGAAGTGTATATCGTAGCAAAAGGATATAAATTATAGTAGCATGTTTAGTTCTAAATTGAAGATATCGTTGTAATTATGAGGTTAATTCTTTGAGTGACATGGCAAAAAACCTAGTTATTTGGTTAGTTATTGCAGTAGTATTAATGTCGGTATTTCAGAGTTTTGGGCCAGGAAATTCAGATGGTCGTAAAGTAGATTATTCAACATTCGTATCTGAATTAAATCAAGATCAGATCAAGGAAGTACGTATTGATGGGCGTGAAATTGCTGTTATGAAAAAAGATAGTCATCGTTATATTACTTATATTCCGATGAATGATTCTAAGTTACTTAGTACTCTTTTATCTAAGAAGGTGAGGGTAGTAGGTGAACCTCCAGAAGAACCTAGTTTGTTAGCATCTATTTTTATTTCTTGGTTTCCTATGTTACTACTCATAGGTGTATGGATTTTTTTTATGAGGCAAATGCAAGGGGGAGGTAAAGGTGCAATGTCTTTTGGTAAAAGTAAAGCTCGTATGTTAACTGAAGATCAGATAAAAACTACTTTTGCTGATGTTGCGGGTTGTGATGAAGCCAAAGAAGAAGTGAGTGAATTAGTAGACTATTTACGTGAACCTAGTAGATTTCAAAAATTGGGCGGTAAAATTCCTACAGGGGTTTTGATGGTTGGTCCACCGGGCACTGGAAAAACTTTGTTAGCTAAGGCAATTGCTGGTGAAGCAAAAGTACCATTTTTCACTATTTCTGGCTCTGATTTTGTGGAAATGTTTGTTGGTGTAGGTGCTTCTCGGGTTAGAGATATGTTTGAACAAGCAAAAAAAACAGCACCATGTATTATTTTTATAGACGAAATTGATGCTGTAGGTCGTCAACGCGGCGCGGGTCTAGGCGGTGGTCATGATGAACGTGAACAGACTTTAAATCAGATGTTAGTGGAAATGGATGGTTTTGAAGGTAATGAAGGTATTATTGTTATTGCAGCTACGAATAGGCCTGATGTACTTGATCCTGCATTGTTACGTCCCGGTCGTTTTGATAGACAGGTAGTAGTGGGATTGCCTGATGTACGGGGGCGAGAGCAAATTTTAAAAGTACATATGAAATTTGTTCCATTATCTCAAGATGTTGATGTTTCTGTAATCGCTCGTGGTACTCCTGGTTTTTCAGGAGCAGATTTAGCTAATTTAGTAAATGAAGCTGCCTTATTCGCCGCGCGTGATAGCAAGAGATCAGTATCTATGATAGAATTTGAAAAAGCTAAAGATAAAATTATGATGGGTACTGAACGACGTTCTATGGTCATGACTGATTTTCAAAAAGAATCTACTGCTTATCATGAAGCAGGTCATGCTATTATAGGTAGATTAGTACCGGAACATGATCCAGTACATAAAGTTACTATTATTCCTCGTGGTAGGGCTTTAGGTATTACGTTTTTTTTACCGGAAAGAGATGAAATTAGTGCAAGTCGTCAAAAATTAGAAAGTCAAATTTCTACTTTGTACGGAGGGCGCCTTGCGGAAGAAATAGTCTATGGGCGAGAGCGCGTTTCTACTGGTGCATCAAACGATATCAAAGTAGCTACTTCTATAGCTCGTAACATGGTAACTCAATGGGGTTTTTCTGATAAATTAGGTCCATTATTATATGCAGAAGAAGAAGGTGAAATTTTTCTTGGAAGATCTGTGGCTAAAGTTAAGCATGTGTCAGATGAAACAGCACGTTTGATAGACCAAGAAGTAAAATATTTAATTGAACGTAATTATTTGAGGGCGCGTGAATTGCTTGTAAAGCATATGGATATTTTACATGCTATGAAAGATGCATTAATGAAATATGAAACTATAGGCGCTCTTCAAATAGATGATTTGATGAATCGTCGGTCTGTCCGTCCTCCTGCGGGATGGGAGGATAATAGTGTTACGGACGTGGTTAAGTAGTATTTATATTACTATTGTTATTTTTGAAGGATAAAAATTAATAAAATTTTATAATGACAAATAATATTCAATATAATTTAATTATTTACATAATTATGTTAATTTTGTTTTACAATGTAGTTTATTTTTTAAGTAATGTTTCAGGAAAAATTGTAATTTATAGTCTATTATAAATGTAAATTGATTATTTGGGTTATATGATTAATAAGTTAAAGATAAATTATAAAAAACCTTTAGTTATGGGTATTTTGAATATGTCTCCGGATTCTTTTTCAGATGGAGGGGATTTTTGTTCTTTTAATAAAGCTATTGATCGTGCTGCGGTTATGGTTGCGGAAGGAGCTGATTTTATTGATGTTGGTGGAGAATCTACTAGACCTGGTGCTTCTGATGTTAGTGATAGTGAGGAAGCTTCTAGAGTAATTCCTGTAGTAACAGAGTTAGTTAAACGTTTTAATGTGTATATTTCGGTCAATACATCCAAACCTTTAGTAATAAGAGAAAGTGCGTGTGTAGGAGTACATTTAATTAATGATGTGCGGTCTCTTAACGAAGTTGGTGCGTTAGAAGCTGTTATTGATAGTGGATTATCAGTATGTATAATGCATATGCAAGGTTCTCCGAATACTATGCAAATTAATCCTTCTTATGAGGATGTTGTGCAAGAAGTGGATGCTTATTTTTTTAAACAAATTCAACGCTGTGAAATTGCTGGACTGAAAAAAAATAAATTAATAATTGATCCTGGTTTTGGATTTGGTAAGTTTTTAAAACATAATTACCAACTTTTAGCACATTTAACATATTTTCATCATTTTGGAGTTCCTTTATTAGTAGGAATATCTCGTAAATATATGGTTGGTCAATTAATGAATGTTCCTCCTAAAAAAAGAGTTATAGGTAGTATTGCATGTGCTGTAATTGCTGCTATGCAAGGTGTTCAAATTATTCGTGTTCATGACGTTAAAGAAACTACAGAGGCGCTTAAAATAGTTGCACATACACTTTGTTATAAGGAAAATTTTTTTGTATGAAGTGTTGTAGATATTTTGGTACTGATGGTATTCGAGGTAAGGTAGGTGAATCGCTTATTACTCCTGAATTTATTCTTAAACTTGGATGGGCTATTGGTAAAGTTTTAGGACGTTGTAGTTCTGGTACAGTAATTATTGGCAAAGATACTCGTATTTCTGGTTATATGTTAGAATCAGCATTAGAAGCTGGATTATCTTCTGCAGGTTTGTCATCTGCATTCACAGGACCTATGCCTACACCTGCTATTGCATATTTAACTAGAACTTTTCGAGCAGAAGCAGGGATTGTGATTTCCGCTTCTCATAATCCATATTATGATAATGGTATTAAATTTTTTTCTATAGAAGGAACAAAATTATCTAGTAAAATAGAAGAAGTTATTGAAACATATTTAAGTAACAAATTAACTTGCGTGAGTTCGGCAGAATTAGGTAAAGCGAGTCGTATTATTGATGCAGCTGGTCGTTATATTGAATTTTGTAAAGCAACTTTTCCTACTCATCTTACTCTTAAGACGTTAATAATTGTAGTAGATTGTGCTAATGGAGCTACTTATCATATTGCACCAAGTGTTTTGAGTGAACTTGGCGCAAAAGTTATTACTGTAGGCTGTCATCCTGATGGTATGAATATTAATAAGAAGTGTGGTACCACTGATGTTAGACAGTTACGCGATAGGGTATTGCAAGAAAATGCTGATGTAGGTATAGCATATGATGGTGATGGGGATAGAGTTATTATGATAGATCATTTTGGAAATCGGGTTAACGGAGATAAGATACTTTATGTTATTGCACGGGAAAAATTACGTCAATCTAAATTAGAAGGTGGTGTAGTTGGAACATTGATGAGTAATATGGGATTAGTTTTTGCTTTACAAAAACTAGGCATTCCTTTCGTTAGATCTCATGTAGGAGATCGTTATATAATTGAAATGTTAAATAAAAAAGGTTGGCGTATTGGTGCTGAAAATTCAGGACACATTATTCTCTTAGATTATACAACCACTGGAGATGGCATTATTGCATCTTTACAAGTATTATCCGCTATGATTACTAATAATATTAGTTTATATAATTTATGTAGTGATATTTGTTTATTACCTCAAATATTGCTTAATGTTAATTTTGCACGACATTGTATTAATCCTTTACAGTCTCCTGTTGTAAAAAAAGTTTATCAAAATGTAAAATATCAATTGTTGGGACGTGGTCGTGTATTATTACGACAGTCTGGAACTGAGCCTTGTATTCGTGTTATGGTGGAAGGTGATAATATAGAAGAGATTAATTATTTTGGTAATCAAATAGTTGATGCAATAAAATCTGTGAGTTAATAATTTGATATATTTGCTGTTTATATATTTCGGTACCATGTATTATTTTATAATTTTAAAATTATTTCTTGATTAGTGAAAAATTAGTAGTATAGATAGTTAATAAATATATAGAATGATATATATGTTATATCAGTGTTTTTGGTACCAGTGTTTTGTATTTAAATATATAAAGTAGTATAGGAGAAGATATGTATGTATCGAGTGTTGTTGATAGTATTTTTATTGATATCAATTATGCTTGTAACATTAATTATGTTACAAGATAATAAGCATACGGATATAAAATCTGGTTTGTCATCAGAATATTCCACAGCTTTTTTTAGTGCATCTAGTTATGGTAATTATATTACAGGTATGATTACTGTGTTAGCATTTTTGTTTTTTATTTTTAGTTTAATACTTGGGAATATTAGTAATAAACATAACACATCGTATGTGGATAGTGGTGTTGTGTATGAAAAAAATAGTAATAAATTAATGCAGTTAACTGATCAGGAAAAAGATTCATTGTAGGGTGAATAATTTATTTCGACATAAGATTATATACAAGTAAATAAATAATATTAGTAAATATTATTTTTGTTATTTTATGCCGAGGTGGTGGAAATGGTAGACACGCTATCTTGAGGTGGTAGTGCCCATTTGGGATTGCGGGTTCAAGTCCCGTCCTCGGTATTTTTTGTGATTATTTTTTGTTGATTTTAACGAATATTAATTTTATAATTAGACTGTTTTTAGTTGTTTTATATTGAAGTATTATATAAAATTAGTAGTTTATTTTTTGATAAACGCGGGGTGGAGCAGTCTGGTAGCTCGTCGGGCTCATAACCCGAAGGTCATTGGTTCAAATCCGATCCCCGCAACCACAATGTGTTTTTAGTTTATGTTTAGTGTACTAAACATAAACATTGATAATATTATTTGTATTAGTTTATATGTAAAGAATAGTTTTAATTTCTTTTACATTTTACGATTATTTTTGAGTGGTAAAGTTTTCTGACCACTTTTTTTTGTTTTTTTTGGGGGGGGTGTTGGTTAAAACATTAAAAGAAAAATTAATGGAAGTTATCAAGCCTATTTTAAGCAAACATAATTATGTTTTGATTGGTATTGAATTGATTCGTTGCCGAAGAATGTTAACACGTATCTATATTGATAAAAAATATGGAAACATTACGCTTGAAGATTGTGTTATTGTAAGTAGACAAATAAGTACTTGCTTAGATAAAGAAGGTTTTGTTCCAGTTTCTTATATTTTAGAAGTATCTTCACCAGGATTAAATCGCCCATTGTTTTCCCGTGCACATTTTGTTCAATTTATTGGCTCGGAGATTTATTTAATATTACGTGTTATGTTATATGGTCGTCGCAGATGGCGCGGTATTATCAAAACAGTTAATGATGATGAATCATTTGTATTAGCTGTGGAAAATAAGAATATAGATATTATGTTAAGTAATGTTCAGAAAGCAAATTTGGTACCCCATGTTTAATTTGTATTGAGGCAATTAGGATGAATAAAGAAATTTTAGCTGTTGTTGAAGCAGTTTCTAATGAAAAATCTATTCCTCGAGAAAAAATTTTTGAGGCACTTGAAGCTGCGTTGGTGGTAGCTATGAAGAAAAAGTATGAACATGATATTGAAGTTCGTGTTAATATTAATCGTAAATCTGGTGATTTTGAAACATTTCGTCGTTGGTTAATTGTAGATAAAGTAACTCAACCGACTCGTGAAATTACTTTAGATGCTGCTCAGTTTGAAAATTCTCAAGTAAAAATTAATGATTATTTTGAAGATAAGATTGAATCTGTATCTTTTGACCGTATTACTACTCAAACGGCAAAACAAGTAATTGTTCAAAAGGTACGTGAAGCTGAGCGAGCTATGATAGTTAATCAATTTCGTAAATATGAAGGAGGTATTGTTACTGGTATTGTGAAAAAAATGAGTCGGGATAATATTATTATGGATTTAGGCAATAATGCGGAAGCGATTATTAATCGTGAAGATATGTTGCCTCGTGAAAATTTTCGTCCAGGTGATCGCATTCGTGGTGTATTATATTTAATTAAACCAGAAGTACGTGGGGCTCAATTATTTGTGACTCGTTCTCGTTCAGAGATGTTGACTGAATTATTTCGAATTGAAGTTCCAGAAATTGGTGAAGAATTGATTGAGATTAAAGCTATTGCTCGAGATCCTGGTATACGATCTAAAATTGCTGTTAAAACTAATGATAAACGCATAGATCCAGTAGGAGCTTGTGTAGGTATGCGAGGCGCGAGAGTGCAAGCAGTATCCAGTGAATTAGGTGGAGAACGAATTGATGTAGTATTATGGGATACTAATCCAGCTCAGTTTGTTATTAATGCTATGGCTCCTGCTGATGTAGCTTCTATTGTTTTAGATGAAGATAAACATACTATAGACATTGCGGTAGAAGCAAATAATTTAGCTCAAGCTATTGGGAAAAATGGACAGAATGTTCGTTTGGTATCTCAACTTAGTGGGTGGGAATTAAATGTAATGGCTGTTGATGATTTACAAAAAAAACATCAGGCTGAAGAAAATGATGCTATATGCAATTTTGTTAATAGTTTAAATATTGACGAATCGTTGGCTAAAATTTTAGTACAAGAAGGATTTTCCTCTCTTGAAGAATTAGTATATGTACCAATTAATGAGTTGTTGGAGATCAATAAATTTAACGAGGAAATTGTAAATATGTTACGTTCTCGCGCAAAAAATGCTTTAACCACGTTTGCATTGGTACATGAGAAAAATATTAATATTAGTTCAGGGATCAATCCTTCTGATGATTTACTTAGTTTACCTGATATGGATCGTGAAATAGCATATAAATTAGCAGCACGTGGTGTTTGTACATTAGAAGATCTTGCTGAACAAGGTATTGAAGATTTATCAGATATTGAAGGATTAAGTATCAAAAAAACTGGTGAGTTAATTATGGCTGCACGTAACATTTGTTGGTTTAGTAATAATAATTAATAATTAATAATATAGCGATAATAATTTAAGGAATGGTATGACAGATGTAACTGTAAAATCTCTTGCAATAAAAATTAAAATTCCAGTTGAACTATTGATACAGCAATTTGCTGCTGCTGGTCTTAATAAGACAGCGGTAGATGTTGTTACATCGCGAGAGAAAGAAATCTTATTAGTTCATTTAAGTAAAGGTCGAAAGATTGTTTCAAATAAATTAGCTTTGCAGCGTAAAACGCGAAGTACTTTAAATATTCCGAGTATTGGTGGTAAAAGTAAGAAAGTGCAGGTAGAAGTTCGTAAAAAACGTATTTATGTTACGCAGGAACCCCAAATATGTCGTCAAGATATGTCAGATGAACAAATTAATGAAGTAAAGAGTACACAAAGTCACAAATGTAGCTCTGTTGTAGATTATACTAACAAAATAATTAGTAAAGAAGATATTCGTGTTGTTGATAGGTGTTCTAAAAATTTTAGCCCATCTTGTCAGAATATAGACATAACGCATGTTGAATATAAGGTCAAGGAAATCACTCATCGTAAGATAAAAGCAAAATGCAAAGTTCAAGAAGTGACTAAGAGTGGTTTACATCATGTCATGAAAAGTAATAAGAATAATAAGAATAATGTTAGTCGTCGGTGTCTTGATTCGTTATTGAATGTTAATCAAAATGATAACATGGAGTGCCGTCACACTACTTTACATCATACTTTAAAAATGGAAGAAAAAAATAATAATAAGATAGGTAATGATCGTCGTTCTCGCACTCGTATACGTCCTAAAGATCGTGCTGTAAAATCTATAAAATTTAAAAAAAATAATAATTATGTGATGTATTATTCTAATGATGAACATGAAGAGTTACATTCTATTAATCGTAATGTTAAAGCAAAGCAACGTAAGTTAAATAATAGTAATTTGATACAAGCTTTTAATAAACCTACTAAGATTGTGAATCGTGATGTTATTATTGGGGAAACAATTACTGTAGCAGAGCTTGCAAATAAAATGGCGGTCAAGAGTTCTTATCTTATTAAAAACATGATGAACTTGGGAATAATGGCTACTATTAATCAAATTATTGATCAAGATACAGCTCAATTGATTACGGAAGAAATGGGTCATAATGTTATTTTACATCGTGAAAATGCATTAGAAGAGTTAGTCATGAATGATCGTAATCGTCATATTGATATGCTTACCAATACAGTTGAAACTCGAGCTCCGGTAGTAACGATTATGGGACATGTAGATCATGGCAAAACCTCATTGTTAGATTATATTCGATCTACAAAAGTAGCTTCTACTGAAGCTGGTGGTATCACTCAACATATAGGAGCCTATCATGTAGAAACTGCTAATGGTATGATTACTTTTTTAGATACTCCGGGGCATTCAGCGTTTACAGCTATGCGTGCTAGAGGCACGAAAGTTACAGATATTGTTATTTTGGTTGTTGCTGCCGATGATGGTGTAAAGTTACAAACTATTGAAGCAATTAAGCATGCTAAAGTTGCACAAGTTCCAATTATTGTTGCAATTAATAAAATAGATAAGTCAGATGCTGATCCTGAACGAATAAAAAATGAATTAGTACAACATGGTGTTATTCCAGAAGAATGGGGAGGTGATAGTCAATTTGTTAATATTTCAGCTAAGTTGGGTATAGGTATTAATAATTTACTTGAAGCTGTTCTTTTGCAGGCAGAAATTTTAGAACTGAAAACTATTTGTAATGGTATGGCAAGCGGTATAGTAATTGAATCTTATGTGGATAAAGGACGTGGTCCTGTTGCTACTGTTTTGGTGCGTGAAGGAATGATGAAACGTGGTGATATTGTTTTGTGTGGTTGTGAATATGGTCGTATTCGTTATATGCGAAACGAGGTGGGAAGAGATATTTATTCAGCTGGTCCATCTATTCCAGTAGAAGTTTTTGGTTTATCGGGATCTCCAATTGCAGGTGATTTAATGACTGTTGTACGAGATGAGAAAAAAGCACGAGAAGTAGCTCTTTATCGTCAAGGAAAATTTCGTGAAGTTAAGTTGACACGTCAGAAAAAATCTAAATTACAAGATATTTTTTTCAATGTAATAAATGAGTCTTCTCATCGTACTATTTCTGAATTAAAAATTGTACTTAAATCTGATCTTCAAGGTTCCTCTGAAGCTATCGTTGAATCTTTACAAACTTTATCTACTGATAAAGTAAAGATTAAAATCATATATTCTTCTGTAGGTAGTATTACAGAGACTGATGTTGCTTTAGCTGTAGCATCTAATGCTGTTTTATTAGGTTTTAATGTTCGTGCTGATTCTTCCGCGCGACGTATTATTAATATAGAAAAAATAGATGTTCGTTATTATTCTGTCATATATGATTTAATTAATGAAGTAAAGAAAACTTTAAATGGTTTGTTTGTTCCTGAGTGTAGATTAGAAATAATTGGTTTAGCTGAAGTACGTAATGTTTTTCGTTCTCCTAAATATGGAGTTGTTGCTGGTTGTATAGTTACTGAAGGGATAGTAAAACGTCATAGTAAAATACGCATCTTACGTAATAATATAGTTATATATGAAGGTGAATTAGAGTCTTTACGTCGTTTTAAAGATGATGTTAATGAAGTAAGAAATGGTGTAGAATGTGGGATAGGTATAAAAAATTTTTTAGATATCTGTTCCAGTGATATGATTGAAGTTTTTGAAATTATTAAAGATTAATTAGTATTTTTTAATTTGTAAAATATGTAGTGTATGTATAAGAGTGTAATTGTGTTTGTTTTATACCGATAATTTTAGGTATTTTTGGCGGGGATTTTTTATAATGGGTGCAAATAATTATCATAGGATACGTCGTTTTGCTCACGAGATAAAAAAACATATTGCTGTTATTTTACAACGTGATGTTAATGATTATCGTGTAGGTGTGGTAACTGTTTCAGGAGTAGATGTATCTAGGGATTTGGTATACGCTAAAGTTTTTGTTACTTTTCTTGATAAGAGTAAAGATATAGATATAAAACATGGAATTTGTGTTTTACAGATTGCTTCTGGGTTTATTCGTCATGCATTAAGTAAAGTTATGTGTTTACGAATTGTCCCTAATCTTATTTTTGTTTATGATACTTCATTAGTGGAAGGGATACGTATGAGTAATTTAATTACTCAAGTAACGAGGAGAGATATAGAATTGCAAAACAAAAATCATGGCTAAGAAGTGCTTTGTGTTAAATGATATCAAACATCGCGTCGTTGACGGTATTTTACTTTTAGATAAATCTAGTGGTGAAACTTCTAATGCTGCGCTTGGTAAGATAAAAAAGTTGTTTCGTGCCAACAAGGTTGGCCATACTGGTTCCCTGGATCCTTTAGCAACGGGTATGCTTCCGATTTGTTTTGGAGAAGCAACTAAGTTTTCTCAATATTTAATAAATGCCGATAAACGTTATTATGTGATTGCTAAGTTTGGTAAACGCACTGATACTTTTGATTCTGAAGGGCGTGTAGTTTCTATTCGTCCTGTTAATTTTACTGAAAATCAATTATATAAAGCTATTGATTTTTTTAAAGGACAGCATTTGCAAGTCCCGCCTATGTTTTCTGCTGTAAAATATCAAGGTTGTCCTTTGTATAGGTATGCTCGTAAAGGTATTAAGATACCTCGTACTTCACGTTTGATAAATATTTATAATATTGACGTCCTGCTCTGTAATAAAAAGAATATTTCTTTAGAGATTCATTGTTCAAAAGGTACTTACATTCGTACTATTATAGATGATCTTGGAGAATACCTTGGTTGTGGTGCATATGTTGTTGCATTACGTCGTCTTACAGTAGCTAATTTTTCTACTTCATCGATGATATCTTTTGCAAAATTACACAATCTTGTTGACAATGATACATTGAAGATTTCGTGTTGTAGTAGTAGATTTAACCGTTTAGATAAATTATTATTACCAATTGATAGTGCCTTATTAGATATGCCTGTACTTAATGTATCATTATCTGTTGCTAATGTTATTCGTTATGGACAAACAGTGGAGATTGTAACTGATTTAAATAATTGTTTAGTGCGTATAATGGAAAATAGCGGGCAACGATTTATTGGGGTTGGTGAAATTCTTAATAAAAAACAATTAGTGCCTCGTAGATTAGTTTCATCGTCTATCATTTTATAGTATAAATTTAAGTAATAATATTATTTACTTTAAACAAGTTAAGGATGTTATAATGCCTCTAAATATTGAAGATAAGTTGAAAATTATTTGTAAATTTGGATCTAATGTTAAAGATAGCGGTTCTACTAGTGTTCAAATTGCGCTCCTAAGTGCTCGCATTAATTATTTACAACATCATTTTTTACTTCATAAAAAAGATTATCACAGTCGTCGAGGTTTGTTACGAATGGTTTCGCGACGTCGTAAATTATTAAATTATTTAAAAAATAAAAATATTTCGAGTTACATGGGGTTAATAGACCATCTTGGTATTCGTCGCTAGTTTGTTATAAATAGTTAATTTTGAGTATTTTTGTGTTTTATTTTTTTTGATTTATTAAAATGAATTTTGATGTATATTTTAATAGTTATTTTTTGTTAATTGGTGTATTTTAGTTTAATATACATTATTGGTTTATATTGATAGCTTTAAATAATGAATAGATAGTTAAATTTTTATATATGGGTATATAAATTTGTTAAATTCATTTGTTCGTAAATTTTCATATGGAGAGCATACTGTAGTTTTGGAAAGTGGTTTAATTGCTCGTCAATCCAATGCTGCAGTTATGGCTAGTATGGGTGATACCACGGTGCTTGTTACAGTGGTAGGTGTTCCTGATATTAAGACAGAGCAGGATTTTTTTCCTCTTTTTGTAAGTTATCAGGAACGTACCTATGCAGCTGGTCGTTTTCCTGGAGGCTTCTTTCGTCGCGAAGGTCGTCCTAATGAAACGGAAATATTGACATCTCGTTTAATAGATAGGCCGATTCGTCCATTGTTTCCAGAGGGTTTTTTACATGAAGTTCAAGTTATTGCTACAGTGATATCAGTAAATCCTCAAATCAATCCGGATATTGTAGCAATTATAGGTGTGTCAGCAGCATTAAGTATATCTGATATTCCATTCAATGGTCCTATAGGTGTTGCTCGTGTTGGATATATAAAGGGTCAATATATACTTAATCCAACTATGGATCAATTAATTGATAGTCGTTTAGATTTAGTTATTGCTGGTACTGAAAGTGCAATTTTAATGGTAGAATCCGAAGCGGATGTGTTGAGTGAAAGTGAGATGTTAAATGCTGTTATTTTTGGGCATGAGCAACAACAAATAGTTATTAAAAATATAAAAGAATTTGCAAATGAAATTGGTCAGTCTAAATGGGCGTTGCGTTCTTTAGAAACTAGTGTTATTTTACAAGATCATATAATAGATTTAGCAAAATCGCGTTTTTGTGATGCATATCGTCTTTTTGACAAGAGTATACGTTGTGCTAGAATTGATTATATTAAAAATGACATAATAAGTCTTTTGTCAGATAATAATAATGCAAAAATGGATGTTAATTTAATTAAGAATGTATTAAACGGTTTAGAAAAGCAAATTGTGCGCCATCGTATTTTACAAGGAGAATTACGTATAGATGGGCGATCAAAGGATGCGGTTCGTAATTTAGATATACGTACTGGTATTTTACCTAGAACGCATGGTTCTGCATTATTTACCAGAGGTGATACTCAAGCACTGGTAACTGCTACTCTTGGTACTGAACGTAATGCGCAAAATATTGATGAATTAATTGGTGAACGTACTGATAGGTTTTTGTTACATTATAATTTTCCTCCTTATTGTGTTGGTGAAGTTGGTTTAGTAGGTTCTCCAAAGAGAAGAGAAATAGGACATGGTCGTTTAGCAAAACGTGGTATACTAGCAGTCATGCCAAAAATACATGAGTTTCCATATACAGTGCGCGTTGTATCAGAAATTACTGAATCAAATGGTTCGTCTTCTATGGCTTCTATTTGTGGTGCGTCTCTTGCATTAATGGATGCAGGTGTTCCTATTAAATCTGCAGTTTCTGGAATTGCAATGGGATTAGTAAAAGAAGGTAGTAATTTTGTAGTGTTATCTGATATTGTAGGTTATGAAGATTATATAGGTGATATGGATTTTAAAGTAGCAGGTAGTCGTCAAGGTATTACAGCATTGCAAATGGATATTAAAATTGAAGGTGTTACTCGTGAAATTATTTATGAAGCGTTAAGGCAAGCAAAATGTGGTAGATTATCTATATTAGATACTATGGAAAAAGTTATACGAGCTCCTCGTTGTGATATTTCTGAATTTGCGCCACGTATTCATACTATAAAAATCAATCCAGGAAAAATTAAGGATTTAATTGGTAAAGGGGGGTCTGTAATTCGTGCTTTAACAGAAGCAACCGGTACAAATATTGAGATAGAAGATAGTGGTATTATAAAAGTATCATCTGTAGATAAAGAAAAATCATGTAATGCTATTCGTCGTATTAGGGAAATAACTGCTGAAATTGAGGTAGGTTGCGTGTATACTGGTACAGTTACTCATATTGTTGATTTTGGAGCCTTTGTTGCTATTTGTGGTGGTAAAGAGGGTTTGGTGCACATTTCTCATATTGCTAAAAAGAGAGTGAGTAAAGTTGCTGATTATTTAAAGATAGGACAAAAGGTATCTGTTAAAGTAATAGAAATAGATCGTTTAGGACGCATTCGTTTAAGTATTAGGGATATTCGTGTTTGAGTATAATATTATAATATAATCAGTTTTTATGTTATTAATTGTTTTATTATTTTTCATTTTTATCGGATAATTAAAATGATTTATATATGTATATGTAATGGGTATTTTTAGTGTAAATAACTTAACTTAACGATATTTGTTATTTAAATATTGATTTATTGTTGAGGTATTGTTGTAATAAAATTACAATACATTTAAATGGTAATATTCAATTGAATGTAAGAATGTGGTTATTTGATAATAAAGAGTTTTATTTTAGTATATTTTTAAATTTGTTAGTATATGTTTATTTATTTTTGATGTCTTTTGTTCTATTTATAGTAAAGTACATACAATAATTAATAATTGTTATGGATAGTTTGTGTTTATTTATTATTTTGTTTTTTTATTATTATAATTTAAAATTTAGACAACTTTAAGTTTGTAGTTAAATGTAAGTTATATTGTAGTTTAGATATTTTATTTTTTTGTACTAGGTAATAAGATTATATAAAGTCTTTATAGTTATATCATTAAATAAATTGGCTGATAGTCATGATTAATTAAGATTTTTTAGCATAAAGTGATCTTTGAAAAGTAATAATAAATTTTATTTTCTAAAATAATAAAGGTCAATATATATATAATTCGGCATTTTAATATGTCAAGATAATAACAGAAAAATATATGAGTGTATTTATTTAATTTAGATTAGTAAAAAAATAAATAATAATTTTGTTGTTTCGTATTTTATTATAATCAGTTTTTGTATTTTTGTGTTTTTCTTATCCTAAAATTATTAGGGTAAGGATGATGGAGTAGATATAAATGTTAAGTAAAAATAATTCTTTTGTTGATTTAGGTTTAAAACATCATGCTATCCTTAATGCTTTAAAAGATTTTGGTTACAAAATCCCATCTCCAATTCAGTTAAGATGTATTCCTTATTTGTTAGCTGGTCGTGATGTGTTAGGTATGGCACAAACAGGAAGTGGTAAAACTGCGGCTTTTGTTTTGCCTTTGTTACATAACGTTAATCCTAAATTAATGGTAACGCAAGTATTGATTTTAGCCCCTACTCGCGAGTTAGCTATTCAAGTTAGCACAGTATGTTCTGAATTTTCTAAATATATAGATGGTATTCATATAGTTCCGTTGTATGGCGGACAACGTTATGATATTCAATTTCGTGCTTTAAGCAAAGGAGCTCATATTGTAGTGGGAACTCCAGGTAGGTTGTTAGATCATTTGAATAGGGGCACATTGAATTTATTTAAATTGAGAAGTTTAGTGTTAGATGAAGCTGATGAGATGTTACGTATGGGGTTTATTGACGATGTGGAAAATATTTTATCCAAAGTGCCTATTAAACGTCAGACAGCTTTGTTTTCTGCTACTTTACCGATAGTAATTAAACGTGTAATTAATCGTTTTATGAATAATCCTCAAGAAGTTTTTATTCATTCTGGAATTAGTGTGTGTTCAGATGTTAGACAATATTATTGCCCGATTTATGGTACTCGTAAAAGTGAAGCATTAATGCGTTTTTTAGAAACAGAAAATTTTGATGCCGTTATTGTTTTTGTACGTACTAAAAGTTCTACTGTTGAGGTGAATGAAATATTAGAACATAATGGTTACAATAGTGCTGCATTAAATGGTGATATGAATCAGATTTTGCGTCAACAGACATTAAATAGATTTAAAAATGGTAAATTAGATATTCTTATTGCTACAGATATAGCAGCACGGGGATTAGATGTGGGTCGTATTAGTTTGGTAATTAATTATGATATTCCTTTAGATGTTGAATCTTATGTGCATCGTATTGGACGTACTGGACGTGCTGGACGTATTGGTAATTCGTTGTTATTCGTGGGAAATTATGAATTTAAATTATTACGTAATATTGAACGAGGAATACATTATTCTATCCCGGAAGTACAACTTCCGTCTTCTGATACATTAAATGTTCGTAGATTAGAAAAATTTTCTGCACAGGTACAGATGCAATTACAATCTGATGATTTAAATATTTATCTTAAATTATTATCAAAGATAAAATTAAAAACTAATTTAGATATAGAAGATCTTGCAGCTGTATTTTTAAAAATGGTACAAGGTAGTAAACGATTGATAGTATCTTCAGATTTAATAAAGAAGAATGTTGCATTACCTCGTAAAGTTAAAGCTAACATTATTGATGGTAATGGTAATGGTATACGATATAATAAAAAGATATTATCTGTTACATGTATAAAAAAAAATATGAATAAAAAAATGAGCCTTTATCGTATCGAATTGGGTCGTGATCATGGTATTAAAATGCAACATATTCTTGGAGCAATACATGGTGAATTAAACATTAATGTTTATATAGGAACAATTAAATTATTTTCTTCTTATTCTACTATTGAATTATCTAGAAAAATACCTGACAAAATTTTGTCTGATTTTAATCGTATACGTATTTTAAATAAGCCTATAAATATTCGATTCTTAGGTAATGTTTTGTCGCGTCGCAATATAACGTAAATTATTATTATAGATTATAATTAATTAGTGATTAAATGTTGTAATGGATGATTTTTTAGGATGTTTAATGATAAAGAAAAATGATTGGATATTACAGCGACTAGGTATTATTCAATGGAAGCTTAAACAGCATATAATTTGTGAAGATGAATGTTCGTTAATATTACCGTCTTACATTATTTTATTATTAATAGCAGATCCATTACCATCATTAGATCATACATTATTACATGATGTGATACGTAGTTTACAGTTGACTTTAGAGCAGTTCTGTGTTTTATTACCAAGACAGGCAAAATTGATATCTGACAGAGTCAGATATCACAGTTGGTGGATAGGTATCAAGCCTTTTCGTGATTTTGATGGAGCTGTATTTGTCACTCCTCCGTTGTCTGTAGTTTGTCAAAGTTCTATTATAAAACAAGATTTATGGCAGCAGATACTTAGTTCTAATTTTTCGAAAACTTGAAAATAGGATTTATTTATAAATTTAAAATTTTATTATTTTTTAATTATTATATAGTAAATATTATTAATGCATTTTATTATATTATAAAATATTATAGATATTATTTTGTTGTTGTATATAATGAAAGCTTGGTTGTATTTTAATTATTTGAGTTATTAGTTTATAAATATTGATAATATTTAATTAATTTATATTTATGATGTGGTTTATATAGACTTTTTATTTTAATAAGTATGTTAAAATATTTATTTCATTAAATCATATGCATTGTGGTATGTTTGTTGTTTATTTAAATATTTAAATATTATTATTAATTATTTAATAATGTTAATTTATATTATAAAATTTTATTTATTTTATAATTATTAAAATATAACTTGTTGATTTCATGATTTTCAAACATAATATTATTTTTATTATTTATATATTTTGAATGTTTTATATTTTGTTTGTTTTTGTTAATAATTTTTTATTTAAAAATTTCAAGTATATTTATTATTTATTTTAATTATTATGTATTATTAATTATATTAAGAATAATAATTGACAATTAGACATATAACAATAATATATATAATAGTGGTAATATTTAAATTATTGTATTTTTATGCAAAATTATTTAAAATGCTTTTTAACTGTATTTATTAATATTTATTAAAGAATTTTAGATTATTTAACTTGTGTTTATTATTTTTATTTTTATTTATGTAATTTAATTTTTGATTATTACATTTGCATTGTAATTGTGATAATGGTTAATATTTTATATTATAGTTTTATGATGTATATTATGATGTTTTATGATTTTAATTATTACATATATCAATATATCTAATAATTAATTATTATGTAATTATATTTTTTGTATTTATTTAAAATATAAATGTTTAATTGTAATGACTATAAACAGCGGCATGATTTCTGTATCATGATTACATTATTTGTATTATTTGATTAATATTTTTGCTATTGCTAAAGTTATTTTTTTTATAATGAATATGATCAATATATGGCCATCTTATAGGGAATCCCCTCGTATTTTTATCTTAATTATATGTGAAATGTACGGGTTTTTTCGACTTTAAATTTAGGAGATACAAATGAGAGTCTTAAAATTTGGTGGCACTTCAGTTGCTAATGCTGAATGTTTTATTCGTGTTGCTAATGTTTTAGAAAATTATATTAAACAAGGACAGATTGCTGTTGTTTTGTCAGCGCCAGCAACAATTACTAATCATTTAGTGGCGATAGTCAATAAGACATTAAATAGTATGGATATTATGCATGATTTCCATAATATAGAAAAATTTTTTGTAGATCTTTCAAATGCTTTAGTGTATTTTCAGCCAACGTTTGATTATTTGACATTAAGCGATATACTTCGTCAAGAGTTCACTAATCTTAAACAATTATTATATGGTATTTCGTTATTAAAATATTGTCCTGATAGCATTAATGCTGTTATTATTTGTTTAGGTGAAAAATTATCAATTTTTTTAATGAAAGAATTATTGGTTGCACGTGGTTTTGGTGTAACTGTTATTGATCCTGTAACAAAATTATTAGCTCACGGCAGTTATTTATCCTCTATGGTGGATATTAAAGAATCTACTAAACGTATTCAAGAAGTAGTCATACCTAGTGATAATATTGTTTTAATGGCTGGTTTTACTGCAGGTAATGAACGCGGTGAATTAGTAGTATTGGGTAGAAATGGATCTGATTATTCTGCTGCAGTGTTAGCAGCTTGTTTACGTGCCACTTGCTGCGAAATTTGGACAGATGTTGATGGAGTGTTTACTTGTGATCCACATCAAGTACCCGATGCTCAATTATTGCATTCGTTATCTTATCAGGAAGCAATGGAGCTTTCGTATTTTGGAGCTCAAGTGCTTCATCCTCGTACTATATTACCTATTGCTCAATTTAAAATACCTTGTCTGATAAAAAATATTACTAATACTCAAGCTCCTGGTACTCTTATTGGTCCTGTTAATAACAGTCAAAATAGTTATGTAAAAGGAATAACTTATTTAAATAATATGACTATGATTAATGTTTCTGGACCTGGAATGAAGGGTATGATTGGCATGGCAGCTAGAGTATTTGCAGCGATGTCTCGTGCTGGATGTTCAGTAGTATTAATTACTCAATCTTCTTCAGAATACAGTATTAGTTTTTGTGTTCCTAATAAAGATTTATCTATTGCGCGTGAAGTGTTAGATGAAGAGTTTTATCTAGAATTGAAAGATGGTTTATTGGAACCTGTGGATGTTACAACTCAATTGTCTATTATTTCAATAGTAGGTGATGGCATGCACTCCTATTTTGATTTACCTATTAAATTTTTTGGTGCTTTATCTCGTGCTAATATTAATATTATTGCAATTGCTCAGGGTTCATCAGAACGTTCAATTTCAGTTGTTGTACATGATAGCAATACTGCTACTGGAGTACGAGTTGTTCATCAGGCATTATTTAATCATAGTTATCAAATAATAGAAGTATTCATTATTGGCATAGGTGGTGTTGGTTGTGCTTTAATCGAACAAATTCGTCGTCAATGTGATTGGTTAAAAGATAAGCATATTGACTTGCGTATATGTGGTATTGCTAATTCTCGTTTTATGTTAATTAATATGTATGGTATAGATTTAAGTAAGTGGCAAGGGTCTTTAATATATGAGGAATGTGAAGTTACTAATTTAGAAAAATTAATTCATCTTTCTAAAAAACATCATTTATTTAATCCAGTAATAATAGATTGTACCAGTGATTTGGGAATAGCAGAACGATATGTAGATTTTTTATTGCACGGATTTCATGTAGTTACTCCTAATAAAAAGGCTAACACCTCTTCTATGGATTATTATCGTAAAATTCGTAATGCAGTTATAGTATCTAAGCGTAAATTCCTTTATGATACTAATGTTGGTGCTGGTTTGCCAGTTATAGAAAATTTACAAAATTTATTAAATGCTGGAGATGAATTAGTGTATTTTTCCGGGGTACTTTCTGGATCTTTGTCATATATTTTTGGAAAATTGGATGAAGGTATGTCATTTTCAGCCGCAACCATTGCTGCAAAGCAACATGGTTATACAGAATTTGATCCTCGTGAGGATTTAGCAGGCATGGATGTAGCTCGGAAGTTACTTATTCTTGCTCGTGAAGTGGGTTATCAATTAGAATTAGAAGATATATCTGTGACATCGGTTCTTCCTGTGGGTTTTGATATTAGCGGCAGTGTGAGTAGTTTTCTTAATAGATTGCCATCTATTGATCGTGATTTTTCTGTTAAAGTTGCGTTAGCTCATGATAGGGATTGTGTTTTACGTTATGTAGGTAGTATTAATAAAAAAGTTTGCCAAGCAAAAATTGAAATGATAGATAGCAATAATCCTCTTTTTAATATTAAAGATGGTGAGAATGCATTGGCATTTTTTACTCATTATTATCATCCATTACCATTAGTATTGCGTGGTTATGGTGCTGGTAATAATGTTACAGCTGCAGGAGTATTTGCTGATCTTTTACGTACATTAGTGTTATTTAATTAATTTAGAGTTTAATTATGGTAAAAGTATATGCTCCAATTTCAATTGCCAATATTAATGTAGGTTTTGATGTTCTTGGAGTTGCCATATCTCCAATAGATGGTTCTATGCTTGGCGATATAGTAACCATAGAAAATTCAAATAAATTTAGTTTATATATTACGGGTAACTTTATTGACAATTTGCCAAAAAGAATAGAAGATAACCTTGTTTATCAATGTTGGCAGAGATTCTGTATTGCAATAAATAAAAAGTGTCCGGTTACTATGCAGTTAGTAAAAAATGTTCCTGTTTGTTCTGGGTTAGGTTCTAGTGCTTGTTCTGTAGTGGCAGCATTATTAGCAATGAATGTTTACTGTAATTATCCATTAGATAATGATCAATTGTTGATATTAATGGGTGAAATGGAAGGTTTAATTTCTGGTGAAATTCATTTTGATAATGTTGCTCCTTGTTTTCTTGGTGGCATGCAACTTATTATTAAAGAAAATGATATTATTAGCCAGAAATTACCTGTATTTGAAAATTGGTTATGGGTGATCGCTTATCCAGGAAGTGCAGTTGCTACTGCACAAGCTAGAAACATTTTACCAATTAAATATTTTAGAGATGATTGTATTACTCATAGTAGACATTTAGCTGGTTTTATACATGCTTGTCATACTCAGCAAGCTAATTTAGCAGCTGGATTGATGAAAGATATAATTGCAGAACCATACAGAATTCAATTATTACCAGGATTTATCGATGCTTATCAATATATAATTGATTTAGGTGCGTTAACGTGTGGCATATCTGGTTCAGGGCCAACTCTATTTAGTGTTTTTGATACTTATGATACTGCATTGTATGCAGCTAATTGGTTGGCTGATTGTTATTTACCACGCAATAAGGGCTTTGTTTATATTTGTCAGCTTAATAATCGCGGTGCATATGTAATAATGGAATAATTGATGAAATTTTATAATATTAAAAATATTAATGAGCAAGTTAATTTTGTTCAGGCTATTCAACAAGGATTAGGTTCGGATCAGGGGTTATTTTTTCCTATAGATTTACCTAGATTTACTACTTGTGAAATTGATAGTTTATTGAATATGGATTTTATTAATCGCAGTTTGCATATTATGTCAGTATATATAGGTCATGAAGTTTCGGAAAATAAAGTATTAAAATGTATAAATTCTGCTTTTACGTTTCCTGTTATAGTATTGTTAATTAAAGATAATATAGCGGTATTAGAATTATTTCATGGTCCAACATTAGCTTTTAAAGATTTTGGTGGTCGTTTTATGGCTCATTTTCTTAATGAAATTAATCAGGGGGAATTAATGACCATTTTAACGGCTACTTCTGGTGATACTGGTGCTGCAATAGCACATGCTTTTTATGGTTTTGATAATGTTAATGTAATAATTTTGTATCCTAATGGTAAAATTAGTTCTGCACAAGAAAGATTGTTTTGTACTTTAGGTGGTAATGTTTATACTTTAGCAGTAGACGGAGATTTTGATGCATGTCAGTTGTTAGTAAAGCAGGCATTTGATAATACATATTTAAGAAAAAAATTAGGATTGAATTCTGCCAATTCGATAAATATTGGTAGATTATTACCACAAATTTGTTATTATTTTGAAGCGTTTGCTCAATTGTTCAAACAACAAATAAATCAAAGAATAGTAATTTCCGTACCTAGTGGAAATTTTGGTAATTTGACAGCAGGTTTATTGGCAAAATCACTTGGTTTACCTGTAAAGCGTTTTATTGTTGCCACCAATATTAATAATACAGTTCCACGTTATCTTAGTAGTGGATATTGGTTTCCTCAACCAGCAATTACAACTTTATCTAATGCTATGGATGTAAGTTATCCTAATAATTGGGCACGAATAGAAGAATTATTTCGTCGTAAAAGATGGCAACTATCTACATTATCTTATGGTAGTGTAGATGACGACCGCACTATTAAAACACTGCAGGTAATGGCTGATTTGGGTTATATTTCTGAGCCTCATGCAGCTGTTTCTTATTGTTTGTTAAGTGATCAATTACATCATGATGAATTTGGCATCTTTCTTGGTACTGCACATCCTGCTAAATTTAAACATGAGATTGAGAGTATTTTTAATCACAATTTTTCTTTGTTATCACCTGCATCTTTATTATGTTTTAATAAATTACCTTTATTATCGCGTAAAATTTCAGTTGATTTTAATGAGTTACGTAATTTTATGTTATCTTTGATGAATTAGATTATGTTATGTTATAATAATGAATGGTTGATGTGATCATATTGTCATTATGAATGTATATACTATAGCATAGTTTTTTTTTATTATTTTATTAGCCATTGGGTTAATTATGTAATATTTTATATCCATGCATTATAAATTTTAATATTTATTTTACTATCTTATAATATGCAGGTTAGGTGATGTTTTGTGTATTATATTGTGTTATTTAACATATCGTTTTATTTATATTTAGATAGTTGTCATGATTAATGATTAAAATATGAATTTAAAAATTAACATGAATTAATATGTTATAACTTTGCGTTTTGTTTCAGGTGAACTAATTATTTATTGTTGCATGTAGTATAACTTTGATATTTTTGTTATATATCGTTGTTTTTTAAAACAAATTATATGGTTAAACTTGAAAAATTATGTTTTGCCCGCATATCAATTTCATAAAATCATGTAATTAATTTTTCAGTGGAGATGTTTAGATGGGGAAGATAATTGGTATTGACTTAGGTACAACCAATTCTTGTATTGCGATTATTGAGGGTGGTAAACCTCGTGTATTAGAAAACAGTGAAGGTGATCGTACTACTCCCTCTGTTATTGCTTATACCCAGGATGGTGAAATTTTAGTTGGTCAGCCAGCGAAACGTCAGTCTGTTACAAATCCGCAAAATACTTTGTTTGCTATTAAACGTTTGATTGGTCGTCGTTTTCAAGATAAGGAAGTGCAACGTGATGTTGGTATTATGCCGTATAAAATTATTGCAGCTGATAATGGAGATGCTTGGTTAAATATAAAAGGACAAAAAATTGCGCCGCCTCAAGTTTCAGCTGAAATTTTAAAGAAAATGAAAAAAACTGCAGAAGATTACTTTGGTGAAGAAATCAGTGAAGCAGTTATTACAGTGCCAGCTTATTTTAATGATACTCAACGTCAAGCGACTAAAGATGCAGGTCGTATTGCGGGTTTGGAAGTCAAGCGTATTATTAATGAACCTACTGCTGCTGCGTTAGCTTATGGTTTAGATAAGGAAACAGGTAATCGTACCATTGCTGTGTATGATTTAGGTGGTGGTACTTTTGATATTTCTATCATTGAAATTGATGATGTTGATGGCGAAAAAACTTTTGAAGTACTAGCTACTAATGGTGATACTCATTTAGGAGGAGAAGATTTTGATAGTCGTTTGATTAATTATTTAGTAGATGAATTTCGAAAAAGTCAAGGAATTGATTTGCATAATGATCCATTAGCAATGCAGCGTTTAAAGGAAGCAGCAGAAAAAGCTAAAATTGAATTATCTTCTTCGCATCAAACGGATATTAATTTACCTTATATTACAGCAGATGCTAGTGGTCCTAAACATATGAATTTAAGAGTTACTCGTGCTAAATTAGAGTCTTTAGTAGAGGAATTAGTTAATCGTACTGTAGATCCATTAAGAGTAGCTTTAAAAGATACTGGTTTGTCCGTTTCTAATATTAATGATGTAATTTTAGTAGGTGGACAAACTAGGATGCCGTTGGTACAGAAAAAAGTTTCTGAATTTTTTGGTAAAGATCCGCGTAAAGATGTTAATCCTGATGAAGCTGTTGCTATTGGTGCTGCGGTGCAGGGTGGTGTGTTGTCTGGTGATGTTAAAGATGTTTTATTGTTGGATGTCACTCCCTTGTCTTTAGGTATTGAGACTATGGGTGGTGTTATGACTTCATTAATTGCCAAAAATACTACTATTCCTACTAAGCATAGTCAGATTTTTTCTACCGCAGAAGATAATCAGTCTGCTGTTACTATTCATGTGTTGCAGGGTGAACGTAAACGTGCTAGTGATAATAAATCTTTGGGCCAGTTCAATTTAGATGGTATTGCTCCAGCTATGCGTGGTATTCCTCAGATAGAAGTTACTTTTGATATTGATGCTGATGGTATTTTACATGTATCTGCGAAAGACAAAAATAGTGGAAGAGAACAAAAGATTACTATTAAAGCTTCTTCTGGACTAAATGAAGAAGAAATTAAAAAGATGGTGCAAGAAGCAGAAGCTAATGTTGAGTCTGATCGTAAGTTTGAAGAATTAGTGCAAGTTCGTAATCAAGCTGATCATTTGTTGCATAGTACACGTAAGCAATTAGGAGAAGTAGGCAATCAATTGCCATCAGATGATAAAGTAGCTATTGAAAATGCATTAAAAGCTTTGGATCTTGTTATAAGAAATGAAAATAAGAGTGAAATTGAAGTTAAAATACAGGATTTGATAAAAGTTTCTAGTAAATTGTTAGAAGTTGTCCAACAAAAAGATAAGGATAAAGCCGCATCCACTACAAATAGCGGATCAGATGCTACTGGTGATGTAGTCGATGCTGAATTCGAAGAAGTTAAAAATAAAAAATAGTGGTTTTACTTTATATTTTGTATTATTTGTATAGATAATAATGAATTATAAATGATTTATGGTGATATGAGTTTGTGGTATTTTTGTTTGTGGTCCTTGTTTGCAAGGACCAGTTATTTTTGTTTTAGAGAAAAGTTAGGAAAAATTGATGGCAAAGTCGGATTATTATGAGATTTTAGGTGTTTCTAAGGATGCGGATGAGCGTGATATAAAAAGATCTTATAAAAGATTAGCAATTAAGTTTCATCCAGATCGTAATCCGGGTAATGCTGAAGCTGAAGCAAAATTTAAAGAAATTAAGGAAGCATATGAAGTATTAACTGATCCGCAAAAACGTGCTGCATATGATCGTTACGGCCATTCTGCTTTTGATCAGTCTGCTGGAATGAGTGGTGCTGGTAATACGGATTTTAGTGATATTTTTGGTGATGTATTTGGTGACATTTTTGGCGGAAATCGACGTCAAAGATCTGGAAGAGGTGCCGATTTACGTTATAGTATAGAGTTGACTTTAGAAGAGGCCGTTCGCGGTGTTGTTAAGGAAATTCGTATACCTGCATTAGTGGAATGTAATATTTGTTATGGTAATGGTGCTAAACCTGGAACATCAATAGTGACTTGTATAACGTGTCGTGGACAGGGTCAAATACAGATGCGACAAGGTTTTTTTTCAGTTCAACAATCTTGCCCTACTTGTCAAGGTCAAGGTAAAATTATTAAGGAGGTATGTAATAAATGTCGAGGTCATGGTCGTATTGAAAGATTAAAGACTCTTTCTGTAAGAATCCCTGCAGGTGTAGATACGGGTGATAGGGTTCGTTTGTCTGGTGAAGGTGAGTTAGGTGATAATGGTTCTCACTCTGGTGATTTATATGTAGAAGTTCAAGTACGCAAACATCCTATTTTTGATCGAGAAGATAAAAATCTTTATTGTGAAGTGCCTATTAATTTTGCTATGGCAGCATTAGGTGGAGAAATAGAAGTACCTACTTTAGATGGGCGCGTGAAATTAAAAGTTCCTGCAGAAACTCAGACTGGTAAGTTGTTCCGTATGAGGGGTAAAGGAGTAAAATCAGTGCGTAGTGGAGGTCGTGGAGATTTGTTATGTAGAGTAGTAGTAGAAACGCCAGTAAGATTGAATGATAAGCAAAAGCATCTCTTACAGGAATTAGCAGATAGTTTTGGAGGAAATTATAGTAACCAGAACAGTCCTCGTTCGAAGAATTTTTTTGAGGGTGTAAAGAAATTTTTTGATGACTTAACGCGCTAATTTTAGATTTTAGTTGTTTTGTAATTAATAATTAATTGTAGTTGTTATTGCATATTTTTGATGCGTAAGTGTATTTTTGATTTATGTCTAGCGGCTTTATTTTTATGTATTAATCCCTTAGTAGCAAAGCGGTCTAGAATTGATTGAACTCGGATAAATTTTTTTTGTGCTGTTATTTTGTCTCCATTTGTTATAATTGTTTGTATTTTTTTTATAAAAGTACGTATCATGGAACGTCGGCTAGTATTACGTTGACGTTTCTTTTCAGATTGAATAGCCTTTTTTTTAGCTGATTTAGTGTTCGGCAAAGGTTTGATCCCTATATTGAATGCAATTATTATTTTTGACGTTTATCCATTCTACATTCTGTCAATTAAATATAAATTAATCAATAAAAAATTTGATTTTTTTATTTAAAACTCCATTTTTTGTGATTTTTTTTGTTATATTATAATAATATTTATTATATTTTTTATTTCAAATATCTTGAATTTTAAAAATTATAAAATATATACTACAATTTTATTGAATTTTTTAATAACCAAATTGTAGTTTGTATTTTTTTTAAAAATATAAATTAAATTTGTAATGTCATTATTTTTTTGAGTGTTTTATGGAGTTTATTCGTGGCGTATATAATTTAAAGGCACGTCATCGTAGTTGTGTTCTGACGATTGGTAATTTTGATGGATTTCATCGTGGACATCAAGCTTTAATTGAACAATTAAAGCTTGAAGGACGTAATCGCAATTTACCATGTATGGTAATGATTTTTGAACCTTATCCTAAAGAATTTTTAACGGGCAAGAAGGTGCGTTTAACCACTTTACGTGATAAATTAAAATATCTTGCTGATGTAAAAGTTGATATAGTTTTATGTGTTCTTTTTGATAAAAAATTTGCTATATTAGGAGCATATACTTTTATTACTCAATTATTAGTTAAAGAATTAAATGTTCGTTTTATTTGTGTAGGTAATGATTTTCGATTTGGTAGTAATCGAAAAGGAGATTATTTATTGTTACGACAAACAGGTAAAGATATTGGTTTTGACGTCATGAGTATTATTACTTATACTGAAAAAGGACAACGCATTAGTAGTAGCGCTATACGTGTTGCATTAATGCAAGATAGACTTACTGATGCTGAAATGTTACTAGGACATGATTATCGTATATCTGGTCGTGTTACTCATGGTAATGCATTAGGAAGAGTGATTGGTTTTCCTACAGCTAATATATTGTTGAAAGGTTATCAGTTTCCTATTCATGGTGTATATTTAGTAGAAATTTATGGAGTAGTATCTGGTCCATTACCTGGATTAGCGAATATAGGTGTACGTCCAACGATATGTGGATTACATCAAAGATTGGAAATATATTTATTGGATATAGTTATTGACTTATATGGTATGTATATTACTGTAGTGATACGTAAGAAAATGCGTAATGAACAGCATTTTTGTTCGCTTGAGGAATTACAATGTCAAATTAAACATGATATTTTATGTGCTCGTAGTTATTTTAAATTATAAAAAATTTTTGTTATAGATTTATTTTAATACAGAGGATTTATAATTAGATGATTGATTACAAATATACTTTGAATTTGCCACATACAAAATTTCCTATGCGTGCTAATTTAATTTCTAGCGAACTAGAAATGTTGGATAATTGGTATGAAGATGATCTTTATAAGTTAATTCGTTTTTCTAAGAAGGGAAAGGAAATTTTTTTTCTTCATGATGGACCTCCTTATGTTAACGGAAACGTTCATATCGGTCATGCAGTAAATAAAATTCTTAAGGATATTATTATTAAGTTTAAAGGATTAATGGGGTTTGATGCACCTTATATTCCAGGATGGGATTGTCATGGCTTACCCGTAGAATTGAAAGTGGAGCAATTAACGAGAAGTAGCAGCAAGTGTAGTGATAAGGTAAATTGTGCAGAGTTTCGTTTAATGTGTCGTAATTATGCTAGTAAACAAGTAATGAAACAAAAAAAAGATTTTATACGGTTGGGAGTATTAGGAAATTGGCAAAATTCTTATTTAACAATGAATTTTGTTACTGAAGCGAATATTATACGTGTATTGAGTAAAGTCATTAATAATGGCCATATTTATAAAGGTATAAAACCAGTGCATTGGTGTATTAATTGTTGTTCTGTATTGGCAGAAGCAGAAGTGGAGTATTGTGATTATATTTCTCCTTCCATTTATGTTATGTTTATAGCAAAAGATATTTATGAAGTTTTAGCTAAATTCGGTATAAAACGTTCTAATATGTTGGTTGTATTAGTTGTATGGACTACGACTCCTTGGAGTTTGCCTGATAATCGTGCTCTTACTGTACATCCTAATTTTGATTATCAATTAGTAGAAATTAATAAACAAGGATTTATTATTTCTTCTTTTGCGGTAGAAAAAATTATGAAGGATATGAATTTTTCTCATTGGAAGATATTAGGAACTATTAAAGGTAGTGAATTAGAATATATTAAATTTTGTCATCCTTTTATGAATTTTGATGTTCCTGTTACTTTAGGTGAACATGTATCATGGAATGTTGGTACCGGTATAATACATACTGCACCTGCACATGGTATTGATGATTATGTTATTGCCCAACGTTATCAATTAGAAGTATTTGATTCTATTACGGCTGATGGTTATTATTTAGCCAATACTTTTCCTGAATTGGATGGAATTCAATGTTTTGAGGCAAATGATGTAATAATTGATCTATTAAATAAAAAAGGTAATTTGTTATATGTAAAAACTATAGAACATAGCTATCCACATTGTTGGCGCCATGCTTCTCCTTTGATTTTTCGTACTACTCCTCAATGGTTTATTAGTTTGGATAAAAATAATTTACGTACATTAATGCTTGCAGAAATAGAAAAAGTACAATGGATGCCTGCAAGAGAAAAGTTACGTATGCAATCAATGGTTATTAATAGACCTGATTGGTGCATATCTCGTCAGCGTATATGGGGAGTACCAATTCCAGTTTTTGTGCATAAGAATACTCATGATTTACATCCACGTACCGTTGAAGTCATGGAACATATTGCTAGCTTAGTTGAACGACAAGGTGTGCAAGTATGGTGGGATGTAAATCCTGTAGATTTAATAGGAGATGATGTTTTAAATTATAATAAAGTTACTGATGTATTGGATGTTTGGTTTGATTCTGGTTCGAGTAATTTTTCAGCGTTATCTACACAATTTGAACATTTAGGTGAAGTTAGTGATTTGTATTTTGAGGGAGTAGATCAGTGTCGAGGTTGGTTTATGGCGGCATTGATGCTTTCTGTTGCAATAACAAAGAAAGCACCTTACAAACAAGTTTTAACTCATGGTTTTGTAGTAGATTATAAAGGGCATAAAATGTCTAAATCTATAGGTAATGTTATCAATCCTCAAGTAATAGTAAATAAATTAGGTGCTGATGTCTTGCGTTTGTGGGTAGCGTCTACTAATTATACTAATGATATAACGATTTCTAATGAAATATTAAAACGTTCCATAGATATATACCGTAGAATTCGTAATACTGCTCGTTTCTTGTTGAGTAATATCAGTGATTTTGATCCTAGTATACATGCTGTAAGACCAGAATGTATGATTCTATTGGATAGATGGGCAGTTGGTCAAGCCTATTCTTTGCAAAAAAATATTATCAGTGCTTATAATAAGTACAATTTTCATTGTGTGATAAAGCTTATCATGCATTTTTGTTCTATAGACATGGGATCTTTTTATTTGGATGTGATTAAGGATCGTCAATACACTAATCAGGCAAACAGTATAGCACGTCGCAGTTGCCAAACTGCGCTATATCATATCATTGAAGCAATGGTACGCTGGATTTCTCCAATTCTTTCATTTACTTCAAGTGAAATTTGGAAATATCTTCCTGGTGAGAGAGCTAAATACGTTTTTACTGAAGAATGGTATAGTAATTTATTTGATATAGATTCCGCTCAATTAATGAATAATGATTATTGGGATATTTTGCTTCAAGTTCGTAATGAAGTAAATAGAGTAATTGCTCAAGCTTGTTCTGAGGGATTGATAAAGTCGTCTTTGGAAGCTAGTGTTGTATTATATGCAGAACCTTGTTTAGCAAAAAAATTACGGGCTTTAGGTCATGAACTTGATTTTTTATTACTTACATCCGCTGCAACAGTAGATGATTATGTAAATCATTATAAATTAAAAAAGATATATGAAAGTTTTGATGGATTAAAAATTTTTTTAGAAAAAGCTCGTGGAACAAAATGTTTTCGTTGTTGGCATTATGCATTAGATGTGGGTGAATGTAGTAACTATCCTCATCTTTGTAATCGTTGCATTAGTAATATGTTTGGAACCGGAGAATGTCGTAAATTTGTTTAATGAAAATATTAAAATACACAGGATTGCGTTGGTTATGGTTGTCATTACTAATTGTAATCGTAGATTTATTTAGTAAAGAATGGGTTGCGCAACATTTTTATTTTGGTGAAATGCAGTCGTTAATACCATGTGTTAATTGTTTATATACTTATAATTTTGGTATAATTTTTGGTATATTAAATCATTCAACAATCCAATACCGATGGTGTTTTGTTTTAATATCTATATGTATCATTATTGTATTATTAAGAATGATGTATCGTTTAGATCATTCTGTTATTATTGTCAATATGTCTTATGCTATGATTATTGGTGGAGGATTAGGTAATTTATTTGATCGGATATTTCGTGGTGCAGTAGTAGATTTTATTGATTTTTATATAGATAAGTGGCATTATCCGACTTTTAATATTGCTGATATTGCAATTGTTTGTGGTGTTTTTTTAATTATTTGTAATGATTTTTTATATTACAGACGATAATATTTAATACATTGTTATGGTCGTAGTTAAATAGCAATAATTATTTAGTTTTATATGTGATAAAATTTACATAAGAAACAGAAGTAATTTCAAAAAAAATATTATTATTAATATTTATATAATTAGATTTTTTGTTTTTATTTGTGGTGTTTAGATAAATAAAATCATTACAAATAGGAGTGATGAGTTATTAAAGTTTTGTTGGCAAATCCACGAGGTTTTTGTGCTGGTGTAGATCGTGCTATTAACATTGTTAATCAGGCATTAATTCTTCACGGTCCTCCTGTTTATGTAAAACATGAATTGGTACATAATAATTATGTAATATCTAGTTTACGTAAAAAAGGTGTGATATTTATTGAACATATTAAATCGGTGCCAGAAGGTTCGGTATTGATTTTTTCAGCACATGGTGTGTCGCAAGATGTAAAATTTGAAGCTAATCAACGTAATTTAATAATTTTTGATGCTACTTGTCCTTTAGTAAACAAGGTGCATATGGAAGTTATCCATGCCAGCAATATTGGTATGGAAGTAATTTTAATTGGACATTCTGGTCATCCAGAAGTAGAAGGTACTATTGGGCAATATAGTAATAGAACAGGAGGTATTTATTTGATCGAATCCATAGATGATGTTTGGTCATTAGAAGTAAATAATGCACACAATTTATATTATACTACTCAAACTACTTTATCTGTAGGTAATACACTGAAAATTATTCATGCTTTACGTTGTCGATTTCCTTTTATTAAAGGTCCTAAAAAAAGTGATATTTGTTATGCTACAGTTAATCGTCAAAAAGCAGTGTATAATTTGGCTATAAAGTCAGATATTATTTTTGTTGTTGGATCGCATAATTCTTCTAATTCTAATAGATTAGCAGAATTAGTAAAACACATGGGTAAATTAGTATATTTAATTGATAATGCTAATGATATTCAAGAATCTTGGATTATTAATGTATTTATTGTTGGTATTACTGCCGGTGCATCAGCTCCAGATATTTTAGTTAGTCAGGTTATAAATAAGTTAAAAATGTTTAATATAGAAGAAATTATAGTTGAAGAAATGGATGGTTATAAAGAAAACGTGTTTTTTAGAATGCCTAAAAAGTTAAATTTTAGTTAAAATTTGTTTAGCAGAAATATTTATTATTTGCTTGTTTGGTAATAAATTTCTTTGTTTAGTACAATATATTATTATTGTGTTTAATTTTTTTATTTTTTTAAATAATATAATATGTTATCTTTATAAATAATGTCATGGTGTTGAAAATATTAAGTTAGATAGGTGTTTTTTTATACTTACTATAAAAGTAGTACTTATACATTATTTGTTGTAGAGTTGTTATATAGTTAGTTTTCTAATACATCAGTGGAAGAGCTATTTTTTTGTTGTGTATTTTTTAGTTGTTATTAAAAGTGTTTTTTAAAATTATAAAGTTTGTGAATTGGATTTATTAATAATGTATTAAAGTGAATTAGATTAAATATCTTAAAAGATTATTTAATACTAAATTAAATCAATTATAAAAATGTTATGAAAAAAATAAATAATGGTAAAGTTCGTGTTTGTGTTGCAGGAATAAATGGTCGTATGGGACATGAGTTAATAAAAGTATTATGTAATAATATTGATGGTATTAATTTAACTGCTGGATTAGATAATATTAATTCTACATTATGTGGTGTAGATATCGGTGAATTAGTTGGTTTAAAAAAATTAGAAGTAATAGTTCATGATAATTTAATAAATATTAAAGATGATTTTGATATTTTAATTGATTTCACTAGACCAGAAGCAACATTAAAACATTTAGCATTTTGTCTTGATTATCATAAAAATATGGTGATAGGTACTACTGGTTTTACAAATTTACAAAAGTTAATTATTAATAAAGCAGCGCAACAAATAGGTATTGTGTTATCTTCTAATTTCAGTATTGGAATTAACGTAATGTTGATTGCATTACAAACAATAGTAAAAATTATGGGTAAATCTGTTGATATTGATATTATTGACATTCATCATCGTAGAAAACTTGATTCGCCTTCTGGCACAGCTTTAACTATAAAAGAATGTATTATTAATTCATTAGGAGGCGATGACTTTCAACCTTTAATATATAATTGCATGCAGCAAGGTGATATTCGAGCATCTAATAGTATTGGAATGAGTGCTATAAGGACTGGTGACGTTATTGGAGAACATATTGTAATGTTTTCTGGTAAAGGTGAACGTTTAGAAATTACTCATAAGGCTTCTAATCGTATGATATATGCTATTGGAGCAGCTCGTGCTGCATTGTGGTTAAATAAAAATAAGATTGGTTTATTTAATATGTTGGATGTGTTGGGATTGACATCATTATAATGTTTTATTTATTAAAAAAGAGTAAATTATTTAGTTGTGTTATTTAATTGTATTTTGTTTGTTTTATATAATTGTAGATCGAATTATTTAGTGTATATGTTATGTTTTTTGTTAGTTTTAGTTACTAAAAAATTAAATATAATAAATAATAGTTAAATAATAAGTATATAGTTATTAGTATTGAGAAATATGAAGACGCCACATAATATATTATTCGATAGATAGGGAGATGTGTTTGATAAAATCAGCATTATTAGTTTTGGAGGATGGAACTACATTTTATGGTCGGTCTATAGGGGTAAATGGAACGTCAGTAGGAGAAGTTGTTTTTAATACTTCAATAACTGGTTATCAAGAAATTCTTACCGATCCTTCATATTCACAGCAAATAGTGGTGCTTACTTATCCTCATATTGGTAATGTTGGTATTAATGAAGTAGATAGTGAATCTTCATGTATTCAGGTACAAGGACTTGTTGTGCGTGATTTATCATTAATAACCAGTAATTTTCGTCATACTTTATCATTATCAGATTATTTGATTCAGCAACATATCGTTGCTATTGCTGATATTGATACTAGAAAATTGACAAGATTATTACGAAGTAAAGGAATTCAGAATGGTTGCATTATTGCTGATGATAATCAGCCGAGTGCATTGTTAGCATTAAATAAAGTACGTGCATTTTCAGGTTTATGCGGTATTGATTTGGTAAAACAGGTCAGTACTACTAAACAATATATTTGGAATGAAGGTAGTTGGAGTATTAAACATGGATTAACAAAATCATTATGTAGAGATTATGTCTATAATGTTATAGCCTATGATTTTGGTATTAAACGTAATATAATGCGTATGTTAGTTGATCGTGGTTGTCGTGTGACAGTAGTACCAGCACAAACTTCAGCTGAACAAGTGTTAAAGATGCTACCTGATGGTATTTTTTTAGCTAATGGTCCTGGTGATCCATCTCCGTGTAATTATGCAATTAATTCTATTAAGGTGTTTTTGAAATTTGGTATTCCTTTATTTGGAATTTGTTTAGGGTATCAATTATTAGCATTAGCAAATGGAGCTAGAATAATGAAGATGAAGTTTGGACATCATGGTAGTAATCATCCTGTTAAAGATTTAATTACTGATAAAGTTATGATTACAACTCAAAATCATTGTTTTGCTGTAGATTCGAATACGTTGCCTGCTACATTGCAAGCAACTCATATTTCTTTGTTTGATGGTACATTACAAGGTATTAGATGTGTCGATAAACCAGCTTTTGGTTTTCAAGGTCATCCGGAAGCTTGCCCAGGACCTCATGATTCATCATCGCTTTTTGATTACTTTGTTGAATTAATTTCTGTGTATCATTCTCATAGAATCAACAGTTAGGAATAAAACAATATGCCTAAACGTACCGATATAAAAAATATTTTAATACTTGGTGCTGGACCGATTGTGATAGGGCAGGCTTGTGAATTTGATTATTCTGGTGTGCAAGCATGCAAAGCTTTACGTGAAGAAAAATATCGTATTATAGTAGTTAATTCTAATCCGGCTACCATTATGACAGATCCTGATATGGCTGATGTTACGTATATTGAACCTGTTCAATGGGAGATAGTAGCTAAAATTATTGAAAAAGAACGACCTGATGCTATATTACCGACTATGGGAGGTCAGACTGCGCTGAATTGTATTTTAGATTTGGAGCGAGAAAATATATTAAAGAAGTTTCATGTAGAAATTATTGGTGTAACTTTTCGTGCTATTATTCAAGCTGAAAATCGTTTGTTATTTTATAATATTATGAAAGAAATAGGTTTAGACACTGCTTGTTCTTTTGTTGCACATAATTTTGAAGAAGCTATGATGGTTGTAAAAAATATTGGTTTTCCTTGTATTATACGTCCTTCATATACTATGGGTGGGGCTGGAGGGGGTATTGCAGATGATTATGAGGTTTTTAAAGAAATTTGTAATAATGGATTTTGTTTATCTCCTATTAATGAAATTGTGATAGATGAATCACTTATCGGTTGGAAAGAATATGAGATGGAAGTAATAAGAGATAAGAAGGACAATTGTATTGTTGTATGTTCTATTGAAAATTTTGATCCTATGGGAATTCATACTGGTGATTCTATTACTGTCTCTCCAGCGCAAACTTTAACAGATAAAGAATATCAATTTATGCGTAATGCATCTATTTCAGTTTTGCGTGAAGTAGGTATTGAGGGTGGTGGTGCTAATGTACAATTTTCAGTAAATCCAAAGAATGGGCGGTTAGTTATTATTGAAATGAATCCGCGTTTATCTCGTTCATCTGCGTTAGCATCCAAAGCAACTGGTTTTCCTATTGCAAAAATAGCTACTAAATTAGCAGTGGGTTATACGCTTGATGAGCTTATGAATGATATTACTGGTGGTTATATTCCAGCTTCTTTTGAGCCTTCTTTTGATTATGTAGTTACTAAAATTCCACGGTTTAATTTTGAGAAATTTGCTAATCAAAATAATCGGTTAACTACACAAATGAAGTCTATTGGTGAGGTCATGGCAATTGGACGTACTCAACAAGAATCCTTACAAAAAGCATTACGTGGTTTAGAAATCGGAGTTACTGGTTTTGATCCTATAATAGATTTAAATATCTATAATGCATCTCATATTATTCAGTATGAGTTAAAAAATGCTGGTAGTAATCGTATTTGGTATATAGCAGATGCTTTTCGTATTGGAATGTCAGTGGACGAAGTATGTTATTTAACTAATATTGATCCTTGGTTTTTAGCGCAAATTAAAGAATTGATTTGTTTAGAGGAATATGTAATATCTAAAGGTATATCTTGTTTGAATATTGATTATTTACGTTTTTTAAAACGTAAAGGTTTTTCTGATGCTAGATTATCTAGTTTAGTAAGTGTTACAGAAGGTACAATACGTGCATTACGTGAGGAGTATAATGTATATCCAGTATATAAAAAAGTTGATACTTGTGCCGCGGAATTTGGAACTAATACTTCTTATATGTATTCTACTTATGATAGTGAATGTGAATCTGATTATAAACAGGATGATAAGGAAATAATGATTTTGGGCGGCGGTCCAAATCGTATTGGTCAGGGTATTGAGTTTGATTATTGTTGTGTTCATGCGGCATTGGCCTTGCGTCAAGATGGTTATAAAATAATTATGGTTAATTGTAACCCAGAAACTGTTTCTACTGATTACGATATATCTGATTATTTGTTTTTTGAACCAATTACTCTTGAAGATATATTGGAAATTGTACGACTTAAAAAGCCGATAGGAGTAATTATTCAGTATGGTGGACAAACACCTCTTAAATTAGCTAAGGCTATGGCTCTTATGGGTATTCCTATCATTGGAACTGACCCTGCTTCAATTGATCAAGCGGAAGATAGAAGAAAATTTCAAAAAATGATAAAGTTTTTAAATTTAAAACAACCTGATAATGCAACTGTTGTTTCATTAGATTTAGCTATAAAAAAAGCGTCAGTGATTGGTTATCCCTTAGTTGTACGTCCATCTTATGTTTTAGGTGGGAGGGCAATGGAGGTTGTGCATAATGAAAGTGAATTACGTTATTATTTTAATAATGCTGTGACTGCATCTGATGATGCACCAGTATTGTTAGATAGATTCTTAAATGATGCAATAGAGGTAGATGTTGATGCTATTTGTGATGGGGAAAATGTACTAATAGGTGGCATTATGGAACATGTTGAACAAGCTGGGATACATTCGGGGGATTCAGCATGTTCTTTACCTCCGTATACTTTGAGTAAGGAGGTGCAAGATGTATTGCGTTATCAAGTAAAAAAAATAGCTTTTGCATTTAAAATACGAGGTTTAATGAATGTTCAATTTGCAATTAAAGGTGATGATGTATATCTTCTTGAGGTCAATCCAAGAGCATCTCGTACAGTACCATTTGTTTCTAAAGCTACTGGTTTAGAGTTAGCGAAAATTGCTGCTCGTGTTATGGTAGGTATATCTTTGTCTGAACAGAATTTTGTTAATGAGGTTATTCCATCTTATTTTTCGGTTAAAGAAGCAGTATTACCATTCAATAAATTTTCAGGTATTGATCCGGTACTTGGTCCAGAAATGAGATCGACTGGTGAGGTTATGGGTATGGGTTATACTTTTGCTGAAGCATTTTCGAAAGCGATTTTTGGTACATCTTTTAAAATAAAGAAAAATGGTCGAGTATTATTATCATTTTGTAAAGAAGATAAAGATCGTATAATGGTTTTAGTAATGAAATTGCTTCAACATGGGTTTAAACTAGATGTAACTAAAAGTACTGCTTTATTATTAAATGAGATTGGGATTAGTTCTTTTGTGGTGAATTATGTACATCAAAATGTCGAGTCTATTCAAAGTAAGATTAAAAATGGTGATTATAGTTATATTATTGATACTATTACAACTAAAAACACTCAATCAGTTCAGGATGATACATTGATTCGACTGGACGCTTTGCAATACCAGGTACACTATAATACAACATTAAATGGTAGTTTTGCAACAACTATTTCTCTTAATGCTGATGCGAAAGATCATGTAATATCGGTGCAAGATATTCATGCTAGAAATTTTGATAAATTTAAATAGTTAATATGTCTTCATAAGTAAATTTATTTGTGAATTTTGTATCTTGGTAATTATATAATATAAATTATTTTTTTATGTTTTATTAGTTGTTTTGTTGATTTTAAATATGTTGATAAGTTTAATAGCGTCGTTAACAATTAATCATGTCATTGGTAGACATAATTGTATTCCGTGGAGTTGCAAATTAGATATGGAATGGTTTAAGTTGCATACATTAAATAAACCGGTTATTATGGGACGCAAAACTTTTGAATCTATCGGTGGTAAAGGACTAGTAGGTAGATTGAATATTGTGTTAAGTAATTGTGCTCGTGAAGTAAAAAATAAATATAAATATAGAGATGTGATTTTTGTTAGGACACCACAAGAGGCTTTTTTGTTTCTTAAAAGTGATATAGTAGTAAATAGTAATGAGGTTATGGTAATAGGTGGTGGAAAAATTTACAGCATTTTTATGCCATATGCTAGTCGTCTTTACTTAACTTATTTAAATATTGAAGTTTCAGGAGATGTTTTTTTTCCTTTTTTTAATTTGTTGGAATGGAAATTAATATTTTTAAAATTTTATTATAATTATTATTTAATTGATTATATTTTGTGTTTTAAAATTTTCGAACGTTTTGACATTAATATAAATAAGTTAAGTTGAATAAGATTTTTTATTAGGATAGAGGATATATAGAATTGTAGTTGTTTATGTTATTTGTGATAGTAAGATGTTTTGATAAAATTTAGTTTGTAATTTTGATGTTGAATATTTTTTATTTTGTTGAATAATTATCAATATTTATTTTTTTGTATTAATTATAAATTATATCATAGAACTATATTAAAAATTTTGTTGATTATATTTTAATATGTTGTATTAAAAAATTGTTGTACATATATATATTTATATAATACAATTCAACGTTTGTTGCATGTTGTCTATTTTATTTAGTAAGATATATAATGTGTGTTTTTATATTTTAATTATAATGCATTTGATAATTGACAGTATTGTTTTATATTTAAATTTTCTGCTCGTAATTCAGGATTGATATTTTGTTTTTCTATTTGTTTGACGCTTAGTAAAAATTTTAAACTATTTTTAATCATTTTTCTTCTTTGACTAAATGCTGTTTTTACAATAATCGACAATTTATTTACGTTGTTCGCTGTATAAGGCTTTTTGGTATGTGGAATTAATTTTATTAAAGTAGAGTGTACTTTTGGAGCAGGTGTGAAAGAATGAGATGGTATTTCTAATAAACGAAAAATTTTACAAAAATACTGAACCATAACGCTTAGTCTACCGTACTTTTTATTATTTGGATTTGCTATTAATCTGTTTACTATTTCTCTTTGTAATACAAAATGCATATCTTGAATTAGATTAATGTAGTTAAATAAATGAAATATAATTGGTGTAGATATGTTATAAGGTAAATTTCCAAAAATACGTATTGGTTTTTTTATGTTTAGATTTTGTAAATCAATTGATAGTATATTGTGTTGTAAAATTTTTATCTTTTTTTGATTAGAAAAATTTTTTGTAAGTTTTTGTACTAAAGTTTTGTCTATCTCTATTGCTATTATGTGATTTCCATATTGTGATATTGGTATAGTTATAGCTCCGAGTCCCGGACCGATTTCAATTATTGATTCATGTTTTTTAGGAGAGATAAAGTGAATTATGGAATTAATTATGTTTATATTATGTAAGAAATGTTGCCCAAATTTTTTACATATTTTATGATTTTGATAGAAAAAATGATTTTTCATGAATTACCTTTTATTATATTAGTAGCTAGTTTAATAGCCATATTTTCATGCTTTTAGTTTGAACTATACCTGAAAACCAGCTTAGTTTTATAGCAATATCGTGATCAACAGATGTTTGAATAAATGGAAGACCAAGTGTAATATTTACTGAACT